>JBEANV010000438.1:0-15011 GCA_041165285.1 Pseudomonadota bacterium
CTGGCGGACATGACGATCGGCATCACCTGCCTGCTCACCGACGACCCGACGCAGGCCGCCGAACTCGCCCGGCTGCTCGACAGCATCAACCGCGAGCGGCGGGAGGTCGAGGCCGGGATGCGCGAGCAGGCCGAGGTGCTGCTGGAGTCGCTGATGCCGAAGGGGGAACCGCCGGCCGCGGTGGTGCTGTTCGATCCAGAATTCCACGAAGGCGTGGTCGGCATCGTCGCGGGGCGGCTCAAGGACCGGCTGCACCGCCCGACCTTCGTGTTCGCGGCGGGCGCGGACGGGCTGCTGAAAGGCTCGGGGCGGTCGATCCCCGGCTTTCACCTGCGGGACGCGCTGGACCTCGTGACCAAGCGGCATCCGGGTCTGCTGCGGCGTTTCGGCGGGCACTCGATGGCGGCCGGCTGCACCATCGAGGCCGACCACTTCGGCACCTTCGCCGAGGCGCTCAGGGCGGTCGCCGAGGAAGGGCTGGACGCCGCCACGCTCGACCACCGACTGGCGACGGACGGGCCGCTCGACCCGCGCTGGTTCGACGCCACCACCGTCGGGCTGCTCGACCAGCAGGTCTGGGGGCAGGCGTTCGAAGCGCCGCTGTTCGCTGACGAGGTGGACGTGCTGCGGCAGAAGCTCGTCGGCGAGAAGCACCTGAAGCTCAGCGTGCGGCTGCACGGGCAGGTGCGCGACGCGATCTGGTTCGGGCAGATCGAACCGGTGGGCGAGCGGGTGCGGATGGCATATCGGCTGGCGCTGGATACCTGGCAGGGCCAGATGCGGGTTCAGATGCTGGTGGTCGCGGCTGGCTGAAACGCCTGCCGCAACTTGATCGCCGCCACCGACGTCCGCAGTGAAGCCGCCTGCGTGGCCAGCGTTTCGGCCGAAACAGACGACTGCTCGACCATGTCGGCATTCTTGCGGGTGATGGCGTCGAGTTCGTTCACGCTGGTGCTGACCTGCTCCAGCGCGCTGTTCTGCGCGTGGCCGGCCGCGGTGATGCCACCCAGGCGGGCAGAGACGTCGTCCACCCCGCTGATGACCGACGTCAGGCGCCCGCCAGCATCCTCGATGGCGCGCAGAGAGCAGCCCGTCTGTTCGGTGGTCGATTCGATCAGGCCGCGCACCTCGGCCGCCGCTTCGCCGCAGCGGTTGGCGAGCTGACGGATCTCTCCGGCCACGACCGAGAAGCCCTTGCCCGCCTCGCCCGCCCGCGCGGCCTCGATCGAGGCGTTGATCGCCAGCAGGTTGGTCTGGAAAGCGATGTCGTCGATCACGGCGTTGACCTCGGCGACCCGGTTCACGCTCTGTTCCAGCGTGTGCATGACCTGGATCGACTCGGTCATCGCGGCGCTGCCGAGCGCGGCGTCGTTGCGCAGTTGCGCGGTCAACTGTTGCAGCGCGTCGGCGGCTGCGGTGTTGTCGCCCACAGCCCGGCTGAGCTGCTGCACGGTGAGCAGGGTGCGGCGCAGGCTGGTGGCTTGCGATTCGGTGCGCTGCGACAGCGCACGGCCATCGCCCGCCACGGACGCACCCGCCTGGTCCACGCCGACCGCGCTGCCGCGAATCTCGCCAACCAGGGACGACAGGCGCTCGCTCATGCGTTCCATCTCGGCCCCTACTGCCGCCAGCTCGTCCCGGCCGCCGATGCGAACCTGCACCGACAGGTCGCCATTGGTCACCGCCACCAGACTGCCCATCACCTGCCGCAGCGAGCCCATGAAGCTGGTGTAGAAGCTCAGGCCCAGGTAGAGCATGCCGAACAGGCCCAGCCCAACCGCCAGGCCCTGCCCCCAGAGTCGCTGCTGCAGGCCCTGGATGCGCTGGTCGATCCGCCGGCCGAACTGCAGCCAGACCTCTTCATCAAAGCGCCAAAGGGCCTGCAGCGTTTCCAGACCGGCGGCGTGGTACGGCGCGGCTTCGGCGCTGACGGCCTCGGGCTCGAAGTTGGTGCGGGTCAGGGACAGCATGCGTCCGGTGGCTTCGGACGCCGGTCGCACGCTGTCGGATATTTCAACACCGGTGCGGGCGAGTGCCTGCAATTGCAGCACCACCTCTTCGGCCTCGTGCTGCGCTTCGTTGGCCAGATTGAGCATCAGGGTGCGGTCCCGCACCGAGGCATCGCGCAGCAGCAGCTCGCCGCCCCGCGCCTCCATCAAGCCGATCGCCTCCATCCAGGGCAGCATGCGCTCCACGCCCAGATCCATCATGAAGTAGGTGTCGGCACGCGGATCGAACAACAACTGCGAGCGCTCGCCGACCAGCTTGAGCAGGCGGCGCAGCCGCTCGACCTGCACCCCATGCTCGGCCATCGCTTCGCTGCGCCGCTCGGACAGATGTCCCTCCGCCAGCGCCACCAGCCGCGCACGTTCGCCAGGCCAGAGGTCATCGAAGGCAAAGGTCGCCGTGTGCGCCAGCACGTCGTCCGTGCGCTGGACGGCTTGCTGGAGCTTGGCCCGCACGGCGTCGCGCGCCGGGGTCATCGCCACCACACCAGCCGCCACCTGGTTGGACAGGCTACGGTGCATCTGGACCAGCACGGTCAGCTCGGTCAACTGCCGAGCCAGCACAGCGCCTTCGCGTTCTGCATGGGCCACGGCCATTTCGTCGCGGACCTGCACCATGGCCAGCGCCAGCAGCAGAAACAGCGGCAAGGCCAGCATCGCGCCCAGCAGGCTCAGCTTGGCGGGCATGCGCAAGCCGCGCATGAGGTGAAAGCCCGGACGCAGCAGCACTGCCAGAGGTCCGCGAGCGGTCGGGGAGTGGTCGTCGTGTGTCATCTCAGCCCCTGGGTGTCACATGGTCGAGCGACAGGCGCAGGGCATCGCTCTCCTGCCGCAGCGCGTCGCAGGCGTCGGCCAGCTGATGCACCAGGCGGTCCTGGTCGGCCATGGCTGGCAGCACCTCGCGGGTGATCTCGCGCACCCGCATGGACTGCTGGTGGCTGGCGCGTGTCAGGTGCAGCAGCTCGCCCATCTGCACGTCGAGCGTCTGGCAGTCCGCGGCGGTGCGGCGCACGGCGTGACCGGCGCGGTCGCTCATCTGCCGCCCCTCGTCGATCTCGGCGACCGACTGGCCGACGATGCCGCGGATGGTGCGGGCCGCGTCCTCGCTGCGCTGGGCCAGCGCACGCACTTCCTGTGCAACGACAGCAAATCCGCGCCCGGCACTGCCGGCACGCGCCGCTTCGACCGAGGCGTTCAGCGACAGCAGCTTGGTCTGGAACGCGACCGTCTCCACCAGACCGATGACCCGCGTGATCTCGCGGCTGCGGACCTGCATCTGCGCCATGCGCTCGCCGAGTCCGGCCACGGCCTGGCGGCTGCGCTGCGCGTCCACGCTCAGCCCGCGCACCTGCTCGACGGCATCTTCGACCTTCGCGGCGCATTGGCCGAGCGCCGCGTCAAAGGCACGCACGAGCAGCGTGCCCTCCTCGATGCCCTGGCCGCTCCGGCGGCGGCTGTCCTGCAGAGCGGCCTGTCTGGACTGCAGCTCGCCGGTCTGTTGTGCCACCGCGGTGATGCCGCTGTCGAGTGCGGCAAAGATGCGCGCCAGACTGCCGGCCGACCGGCCGACGCTGTTCAGCGCCTGACCGATCTCGTCCTGTCCCCACCCCCGTGGCCGGACCGACAGATTGCCCCTGCCGATCTCGTCAAGGTGCTGGCAGAGCGTGACCAGGCCCCCGGCCATCACGCGGTGCAGACACACCATCAGGTAGAGCCCGAACAGGGTCATCAACACGACGGCTGCGACACGTCCGATCAGGTGCTCGACATAGCGCTGGTAGTCAGCCTTCACACGGGCACCCATGGACGCCAGTGCAAGGGTCTGCAGACGCGCGCTGGCCTCGACCGCATCCGAGGCCTTGCGGGCGAAGGTGGCGGCGTCGATCTCGCTGCGCAAGGTCAGCTCGCTGCCCGGCGCGGCAGCCGCAATGCGCAGCAATTTGTCCGTCGTCAGGAGAAACGCCCGCACACGCCCGATGAGCAATTCGCCTTCCGACGCGTCGATCAGTTGCTGGTTGCGCAGCTGGTCAAGCATCGGCTGCGCCTGTTCGAGCAGCAGATCCGACTTGGCCATCAGCAGGCCCATGTTCTGAATCCTGACGCCGTTGGGCGATTCTTCGTACAGCTTCAGACCGATGCGGCCAAGCCGGCTGAGGTTCCCCATGAGCTGGAACTGGGGATCAACCAGCCCGGTGCGCAGCATCTTGACACCCGCATTGCCGTCCAGAGCCAGCGCCCGGTCGGTGGAGAGCACGGAACGCAGCGTCTGCAGATCCTGTGCGTAAGCAATGACGGCCACCCACCGCGGCGACGGTGTGCCCGGCACGGCGGCCGGCGTGTCGTCGTCCAGGTGCGCCAGCATGGTGTCGCGGCTGGTGGCGAGCTTGCGCGCATTGCGCTCGATCGCGGATGCCGCCGCCGTGGAGCTGAATTCCGTGTCCAGCGTGTCCTGCAGGGCCTTGTACTGCGTGGCTTCCTGTTCCCGAAGTGCCGGCAGGTGCTCCGCAGGCAGCCGCTGCTCCCGACGCAACATCTGCCGGAACAGCCCGTCCAGCGTGATGTTCAGCTCCGTCAGCGCCTTGTACTGGGCAAAACTGCTCACCGCGCCCTGGTGCTGCACATGGCGCTCCCGCCACAGCTCCAGCGTGTCATGGATCAGCAATCCACCCGGCAGCATCAGCACCAGCGCCACGAGCATGGTCTTGTGCGCCATGCGCAGGTTGCGCAACAGGCCGATGCCCAGCGACCACACGCCGTGGTGGCCCCAAAGGATCTGCTGCAGCGTGCTCGCCATCGCAAGTTGCTGCCCGCGCATCTGGCGCATGGCGTGCAACATGGCACCCCCCGTGCGGTCGGCTGAGGCTGTCACTTCGTCGGCGGCCATTCCATTCCTCTCGTACTGTGTCCGCAAGCGGACCGCTGCAGGCGTTCGTCTACCGGCGGATGATAGGCAAGACACGGGCTGGCCACGGTCGAAGAAGGCGCCGCTTCACCGCCTTATCCGCGCCTGGACAGGGAGGGAATTTCCGACACTCGACGGCACCTTCCCAGCAGTTCAGAGAGCCCGAATGCCAGCCTCGCCATCCACACGCTCCGTCCCCGCTGCCTTGCCGGACCCCCCCGCGGTGGCCGGACGCCTGCAGTCGGCCGTGGCCACGGCAGCGGCCACGGCGGTCGGTGCCGCCGCGCTGCAGTTCGGTGGCTGGGCGGGAGCGGCCACGGCCATGGTGATGCTGGGGCTGCTGGGGGCCTGGGTATCGGTCAACGCGCGATCAACCCACCTGTCCGGCCCACAGGCGAGCCCCGGCCGGGGCGCCTCGCGCCTGACCGAACCGGTGGTGTCCCGCTGGCAGCAGGTGCTCGGTGACACCCAGCGCGCCACCCACAAGCACTGGCGGCAGCTGGACGCCCGCATCGTTCGCATCGGCCAGCAGCTGGAATCGACGCTGAATCTGCACGCGGGTGCCGCCGCTGCGCCCCCCCTCACCGACGAGCTGATGGAGCGCCACCGCAAGGTGCTCGACGAACTGCTGCACCACAGCCGCTCGACCGCACGCCTTCGCCGGGACACGCTCGGAGCCGCCCGTGCCATGGCACAGGCCCTGGACGAGCTGAACGCCCTGGCCCGCGAGGTACAGACCATCAGCCGCGCCACCCACCTGCTGGCCCTGAATGCCTCGGTGGAAGCCACACGCGCCGGCGAACGCGGAGGGGGTTTTGCGGTCGTGGCGCAGGAGGTGCGCCAACTCGCGGCCCAGTCGCGCCAGGCCGGTACGCGCATCGCCCGCCAGGTCGGCCAGATGCAGGCCCCGCTGAACGCGGTGATGCAACACGCCGGACGCGACGACGTGGACCCGGAAGCCAGCGAGCAGGACGTTGCCGCCCTGGCCGAAGAACACGCACGCCGTGTGGTGCGGTCCGTGGCCGAGGAAAGCGGGGACGTGCGGCACGGAGCGCGTGCGCTGTACGAACAGTGCCAGCTGGTGCAGGACCAGATGAACACGCTGCAAGGTAACTTGAGGATGCTGGGCCAGACAAGCCCCGCGGTGGAGGGCCTCCAGCAGGACATGCAGCGCCTGCGCCACTGGCTGCTCGGTGCCGATGATCCGGCGGCCAGCTCCAGCACCCGCTGGCTGCAGCGCCTGGACACCGACATCGACTCCCTCCGCCGCGGCCACGAACACACCGGCGCCACCACGGACTGACATGGGCGCCGACGACGAGATCCTCGCCGCCGCACGCGCGGGCTTCATGGACGAGGCCCTCGACACCCTGCGCCAGCTGGAGCAGGGGCTGCTGCGCATGGAGCAGGATCCCGGCGACCGCGAAGCCGTTCACGACGCGTTCCGCGCAGCGCACACCCTCAAGGGCGCGGCCGGCATGTTCGGCCTCGACGCGCTGGTGCGCCTGACCCACACGCTGGAAAGCACGCTCGACACCCTGCGCGACGGCAGCCAGCCGCTCACCGACGCCACGATGGCGGCGCTGCTGCGCGGGGGGGATGGACTGGTCGCGCTGGTCGCATCGCTCCACGACACGCCGTCTGCGTCTGCGGCATCGGCCGAACCCCTGTGGCAGCTGGCACTGCAAATGGGCACCGACGCGCTGCGCAACGGCCTCGATCCGCTGTCCTTCATCCGCCACCTCGACACGCTGGGCACCGTGCGGGCCGTGTACACCCGCGATGCCCGGTTGCCCGCGCTGGAGGCGCTGGACCCCGAGGCCTGCTGGCTCGACTTCGAGATCACGCTGGCCACCACCGCCACGCGCGCCGCCATCGCGGACGTGTTCGACTTCCTGCAGGACGACTGCACGCTCACGCTGCACCCGGCATCGCCACCACCCCCCACGCCAGCACAGCGCCCCGCCGACGAAGGCCGCTTCATCCGCGTGCGCGCCGACAAGCTGGACCGCCTGGTGGACCTGATCGGCGAGCTGGTCACCGCGGGCTCCGGCGCGAGCAGCGCCGCCCGTGAAGCGCGCTCGCCGGCCTGCATCGAAGCCAGCCAGCGGGTACACGCGCTGGTCCAGTCCGCGCGCGACGGCGCACTGGCCCTGCGCATGGTGCCGATCGGCCAGACCTTTAGCCGCTTCCAGCGTGTCGTGCGCGATGTCGGCAAGGCGCTGGGCAAGGAAGTCGGGTTGCAGATCCTCGGTGGCGACACCGAACTCGACCGGATCATGGTGGACGCCATCGCGGACCCGCTGATGCACCTGGTGCGCAACAGCCTGGACCACGGCCTGGAGCGCCCCGAGGAACGCACGGCCCGCGGCAAACCTGCCCGCGGGTTGCTGCGCCTGCAGGCCCGGCAGGAGGCGGGCAGCGTGGTGATCGAGGTCTGCGACGACGGTCGCGGCCTGGACCGCGACCGCATCGTCGCCAAGGCGATGGCCCGCGGGCTGGCGACACCCGGCGCCGCGCTCGACGACGCGCAGGTCCACGCGCTGCTGTTCGAGCCGGGCTTCTCCACCTCGGAACAGGTCACCGACCTGTCCGGCCGCGGTGTCGGCATGGACGTGGTGCGCCGGCAGGTCGAGACGCTGCGTGGCCAGATCCTGCTGCACAGCACGCCGGGCCAGGGCACCACCGTGCAGATTCGCCTGCCGCTGACACTGGCCATCATCGACGGCTTCCTGACCCAGGTCGCTGGCGTTGGCTACGTGCTGCCGCTGGACAGCGTGATCGAGTGCGTCGAGACACCGCCGGGCCTGCGCCTTGGCCCGCACGCTGAAAGCGGCTGCCTCGACCTGCGCGGCCAGGTGCTGCCTTACCTCGACTTGCGCGCGTGCTTCGACCACGCCGGTGAACGCCCGCCGCGTCAGAGCCTGATCGTCGTGCGCGGCAGCACGGGCCGCATCGGGCTGCTGGTGGACCGCCTGCTCGGCGAGCACCAGACCGTCATCAAACCCCTGGGGCCGCTGTTCCGGCACCTGCCCTGCATCGCGGGATCCACCATCCTCGGCAACGGCGAGGTGGCGTTGATCCTGGACGTGCCCGCGCTGGCCCGCCTGCACACCGACTCTCCACGAACGTCCCGTCACGCATCGGAATGCCCATGACCACCGCCCGGACCTCGCTGCTCACGCTGCTGTTTGCCCCCGTGACCACGCTGACGCAGTACCTGCGCCTGTCGGTCAAGCTGAGCCTGATCGTCACCGTGCTGCTGGTGCCGCTGGTCGTTCTGGTGGTCACGCTGGTGCGCCGGGAAAGCGCAGCGGTCGAGTTCACCCGGTCCGAGCTGGCGGGCGTACCCGTGGCGCACGAATTGCTGGACGTCGGCATCCTGCTGCAGGGCTACCGCAGCGAACAGGCGCTGTCCGCCACCCAGCCCGTCGCCCGCGCCGCGCTGGAGGACACCCGCCAGGCGCTGCACAAGGCACTGGCGTCGGTGGACAGCCAGCTCCAGGCGTCCGGGCTGGACCTCAAAGGGCCATGGACCAGCCTGCGCGACAGCATCCTGCGTTACACCCGAGAGGGCGACTCCGCCGACAACCTCGCCCACCGGTACGACCGCTTGATCCACGAAACCCAGGCCCTGGTCGATCTCACGGCCGAGAAGAGCGGCCTGATGCTCGACCCTGACGCCGCCACCGTGGTCCTGATCGACCTGGCCTTCGATCGCATGGCGCGCCACATCACCGCGCTGGCACAGGTGCGGGACACGGCGGTGCAGGCACTCGCACGGGGCGGTTGGCAGCCGAGCGACACGGCCGGACTTGCGCTGGCCCGGCGCCACCTCGAAGAAAGCCAGATCGATGTCCAGGCCCGGATCGACGCCATCGAACGCGCCGGCGACAAGGTGCCGCCCGGCTGGCAAGAGGCCAGCGCTGCCGTCAACCGCTATCTGGCGCAGGTGAACGCGCTCGCCGGCGGCACCGCTGCCTTGAAAGGCGACCCGCTGGCCCTGATGCGCACCAGCGCCGAAGTGCTCGACAAGGTCGATGCCTTCCACAACCTCGCCGTCCACCGGCTGCAGGCGCTGCTCGACGCGCGCCAGACGAAGCTGGCCCACTGGCGCGACCTCATGGCCACCCTGGCGGCCACCGGCGTGCTGCTGGCGCTGTACTTGTCCGTGGGTGTCGTCCGCTCGATGGGGCACACGGCCCAGGGCATCAGCGCGCAGGCCGCCGCTGCCGCCCGTGGCGAGCTGGACGCCGGCCAGACCTTCCACGGCCGCGACGAACTCGCCGGCATCGCCCAATCATTCGAGACAGTCCGGCAGACGATCCGCGCCCTGCTGACCGAGCTGCGCCGCCTGTCGGACGCCCACGCCCGCGGCGAGATCGACACCTTCATCGACCCCGCGCCCTTCCAGGGCGAATACCGGCAGGTGGCCGAACTGGTGAACGCCACCGTGCGCGACCACATCCAGGTGCAGCGGCAGGCGCTGGACGTCGTCAGCGCCTTCGGGCGCGGCCAGTTCGACGCGCCGCTGGCGCCGCTGCCCGGGCAGAAGGTGTTCATCAACCAGGCGATCGAGCAAGTCCGTGCCCATCTTCAGGCGCTGGTCGCCGACACCGACGGTCTGGTGCGCGCGGCAGTGGCCGGTCAGCTCGACGCACGGGCGGACGCCCGCCGCCACGCTGGCGATTTCCGTCGCATCGTCGAGGGCATCAACCAGACGCTCGACGCCATCGTCACCCCGCTGAACGCCGTCCGTGCCACGATGGCCGGCGTGGAAAGCGGCGACCTGACCCGCCAGGTGGAAGGCCAGTACCAGGGCGCGTTCGCCGACCTGCAACGCGCAGTGAACACCACCGTGATGCGCCTGGCGTCCACGCTGGCCGAGGTGAGTCTGGCGGCGCAGGCGCTCAGTGTCGCCGCGCACCAGGTGTCCAGCACCTCGCAGACCCTGTCGCACTCGGCCTCGGAGCAGGCCGCCAGCGTCGAGCAGACCACCGCGTCACTGCTGCAGATCGCCGGCTCGATCCGCCAGAACTCGACCAATGCCGGCACCACCAACGCCATGGCCGCCGAGGCCGCCCGCGAGGCCCGCGACGGCGGCAGCGCCGTGGACCGCACGGCCGAGGCGATGACATCCATCGCCGCGAAGATCTCGATCATCGACGACATCGCCTACCAGACCAATCTGCTGGCGCTCAACGCCGCCATCGAGGCCGCACGGGCGGGCGAACACGGCAAAGGCTTCGCCGTGGTGGCCGCCGAGGTGCGCAAGCTCGCCGAGCGCAGCCAGATTGCCGCGCAGGAGATCGGCCAGCTCGCCGGGTCCAGCGTCAAGCTGGCCGAGCTGGCCGGGGCGGTGCTCTCGCGGATGGTGCCGGGCATCGCGCGGACCAGCCAGCTGGTGCAGGAAATCTCGACCACCTCGGGCGAGCAGGCCCAGGGTGTCCAGCAGATCACCACGGCCATGAACCACCTGAACACCACGACCCAGCAGAACGCCGCGGCGTCCGAGCAGCTCTCGGCCACCGCCGAGGAACTGTCGGGCCAGGCCACGGCGCTGCAGGACATGATGGCCAGCTTCCGCCTCACCCGCGCCGAGCAGCAGCAACCGCCGACGCCGCCGCCCTACAGCACGGCCAGTCGCGCCCCGCGTCACACCACGGTCCCGCCACGGCACCGCACACCGCTGGACGAAACCCAGTTCAGCGCCTTCTGAGGCCCCGACCATGCTCTCCAAGCAATCCTTCCAGGCCGTGACGACCATGTTCCGCCAGGTCTCCGGCATCCAGCTCTCCGATGCCAAGCAAGCCCTCGTCGCCGGACGGCTGCAGAAACTCGCACAAGCCCGCGGCCTGCAGGATGTCGATGCCTATGTGGATCTGCTGATGCGCGAGGGCGATGCGCAGGAGATGGTCAAGGTGGTGGACAAGCTGACCACCAACGAGACCTACTTCTTCCGCGAACCGCAGCACTTCGACCATCTGCGGCGGGTACTGGCCGAGCGGCGGGCCGGCACGGCAGGGGATTTCCGGGTCTGGAGCGCGGCCAGCTCCTCCGGCGAGGAGGCCTACAGCATCGCCATGGTGCTGGGGGAGCACTTCGGACTGAAGGGCTGGCAGGTGGTCGGCACCGACCTGTCCACCTCCGTGGTGGACACCGCCCGGCGCGGCCTCTACCCGATCGAGCGCGCCCGGCTGACACCCACGCCACTGCTCAAACGCTGGTGCCTGAAGGGCCAGGGGGACAACCTGGGCAAGCTGATGGTGGCGGCGGAGCTGCGCCAGCTGGTGCGCTTCGAATGTGCCAACCTGACGCGCACGCTGCCGGAGATTGGTCAATTCGACCTGATCTTCCTGCGCAATGTGCTGATCTACTTCGACAACCCCGGCAAGGCGGACATCGTCAAGCGGGTGCTGACGCGGCTCAAGCCCACCGGACTGCTGTTCACCGGCCACGCCGAGTCCATCGCCAACCTCGGGATTCCCGCCGTGGCCGTCGCCCCTGCCGTCTACCGCCACGCCTGATCCAGTCCAGCCCCGATCCGCATGGCGCAGCGCCTTTTCCTCATCGACCCGGCCGCCGTCGGGCGCCTGCATCTGCACCAGATGCTGGTGGCCGCCGGCTTCGAGATCACCGGCACGGCCGCCGACCCCGGCTTCTCCTGGCCGCAGTTGCAGGCGCACTGGCCGGACGTCATCGTGCTGGACATCGACTGGCCGCAGCTGAATGTCCGTGGATTCCTGAAACGGCTGTCCGAGGAACGCCCCACACCGGTGGTGCTCTGCGCCGCCAAGTTGACCCGCGGCGACCTGGCCGTTCAGCAGGCCATGGCCTGCGGTGCCCTGGCGTTTGTCAACCGGTCCACGCCTGCCGCGCTGATCGCCGCCGTGCGGCAGGCCACACGCGCAGCGGTGCCGGCACAGCCCTTCGCCGAACCACCCGTCCCCCCTGCCCTGCCTGCACGCCGTAGCGGCACCAGCCGACCCACCACCCGGGTCGTGGCCGTCGGCATCTCCACTGGCGGTGTGCAGTCCATCGAAGCCGTGCTGCGCCAGCTCGGTCCGGACACGCCGGGCATCGTGCTCGTCCAGCACATGCCGGAAAAGTTCACTGCCTCGTTCGCGGCGCGGCTGAACAGCCAGTACGCGCAGGAGGTGCTGGAAGCGCAGGACGGGGACGCCGTGCTCGACGGGCGCGTGCTGATTGCGCCTGGTGGCAGGCAGATGCGCCTGCTTCGGCAGGGCGGGCACTACGCCGTCGAGGTGCGCGACAGCCCGCCCGTCAACCACCACCGGCCGTCGGTGGACGTGCTGTTCTCGTCGGTGGCGCGCTGCGCGGGCCGCCACGCGCTGGGCATCATCATGACCGGCATGGGCGGCGACGGCGCCCGCGGTCTGCTGGAGATGCACAAGGCCGGCGCCTGGACCGCCGCGCAGGACGAAGCCACCAGCATCGTCTTCGGCATGCCGGCCGAAGCGATTCGCCTCGGCGCCGTGGATGAGGTGCTGGCACTGGAGCGCATCGCCGACTGGATCACCCACACCAGCCAGCGCCCGCTGCGCGACCGGCCACGCAGCAGCGCCTGAGCGGCCTCAGCGCGGAGACAGCCTCGCCTGCGCCTGCGCCATCTCGCGCCGCAGCCGCGCCACCAGTGCCGCGGCCGGCACCACGGCATCCACCGCGCCGATGCCCTGCCCGCAACCCCAGATGTCCTTCCACGCCTTCCTCGCGTCGCCACCGAAGTTCATCTTGGTGGGGTCGCTTTCCGGCAGATTGTCCGGGTCGAGTCCGGCGGTGCGGATCGATGGCTTCAGGTAGTTGCCGTGAACGCCGGTGAACAGGTTGCTGTAGACGATATCGTCGCTGCTGCCATCGACGACGGCTTGCTTGTAGGCGTCGCTCGCCCGTGCCTCTTCGGTGGCGATGAAGGCGGAGCCGATGTAGGCGAAGTCGGCGCCCATCGCCTGCGCGGCCAGCACGGCGCCGCCGGTCGCGATCGAACCTGAGAGCGCCACCGGGCCGTCGAACCACTGGCGGATTTCCTGGATCAGCGCGAACGGGCTTTTCACGCCAGCGTGTCCGCCCGCACCCGCCGCGACCGCGATCAGGCCATCCGCGCCCTTCTCGATCGCCTTCTTCGCGAAGAAGTTGTTGATGATGTCGTGCAACACCACGCCACCCCAAGCGTGGACGGCGTCGTTCACGTCCGTGCGGGCGCCGAGGCTGGTGATGATGATCGGCACCTTGTACTTGGCACAGAGCGCCATGTCATGGTCGAGCCGGTCATTGCTCTTGTGGACGATCTGGTTGATGGCGAACGGGGCGGCGGGGGCGTCCGGGTGCGCGGCGTTGTAGGCGGCCAGGGTTTCGGTGATCTCGGCGAGCCAGTCGTCGAGCTGTGACGCTGGGCGGGCGTTCAGCGCGGGCATCGAGCCGACCACGCCGGCCTGGCACTGGGCAATGACGAGCTTCGGGTTGCTGATGATGAACAGCGGGGAGCCGATGATGGGCAGGGGGAGGTGGGCGAGGATGGGCGGGAGGGGCAAGGCGGTCTCCTGATCGAAGGGCGAAGGAACGGTCGGGCCAGTGTGCCGTTTCCGGAAGCGTGGACGTGTCGCTCAGGTGCCGAGCCGGTAGACAATGGAAACTTGGACCTGACAGAAGGAGGCTTCGAATGGGTACGCCGTATGAAAAGGATGTGGTGGCATGGGCGATGGAACAGGCCGCGCTGCTGCGTGCGGGCAAGCTCTCGGCCATCGACATCGAGCACATCGCCGACGAAATCGAGGACGTGGCCAAGAGTGAGAAGCGCGAACTGGCCCGCCGGGTGTCGGAGTTGCTGGCGCACCTGCTGAGGTGGCAGCACCAGCCGGGGCGCCGATGCAGCAGTTGGACCCGCACGATCAAGGAACAGCGCAGAGGCGTTGCGGCTGCGCTGGAAGACACGCCGAGTTTGCGAGCATCGCTCGCCGATGAGCGGTGGCTGCGTGGCACCTGGTCAGATGCGGTGACGAAGGCGATTGACGAGACAGGGTTGGACGACTTCCCCGAGGTCTGCCCTTGGGCGATGGATCTGGTGCTGTCGGTGGATTTTTTCCCCGAGGCTTGAGACTTGACCACCACGATCACCCCCGCACGCACCGCCATCGTCCTCGGCGGCTCCGGCTCTGTCGGCGGCGCCTTGCTCCACGCCTTGTTCCACGACGAGGGTTTCGGGACTGTCATCACCCTGTCGCGCCGATCGCTACCCGAGGCGGTCGCGCTGGCCCGCGCCACAGGCCGCCGGTTGGTGGAGAAACTCGTGCCCGACATGGCGCCGGCGTCCCTCGCCACGGCGACCCAGGAGGTGGCGCGAGAAGTCGGCGGCGAGTTGGAAGGGTTCAGCGTGCTGGGTGTCGGCGCCGACACCGCGAAGCTCACGCTGGAGGCGCATCGCGCGGTCGATGTGGCGCTGAACGAGGCGTTCGCCCGGGCGCTGCGGGCGTCGGGCCAGGTCCGGCACCTCGCGTTCATGAGCGCAGCAGGGGCGGACCCGACGGCGAAGACCAGCGGCAGTGGCGCGGCCGGCATGGCGCGCTACAACCGGGTGAAAGGCGAGGCGGAAGAAGCCGTGCGGGCGAGCGGGCCGGCGATCGTGAGCGTGTTCCGTCCCGCGATGATCATCGGGTCGCGGCACACGCCTTGGCTGCTTGAAAAGGCGCTGCCCTTGTTTTCGTTCGTGACGCCGGGGAAGTATCGGTCGATACGGGTGGAGCAGATCGCGGGGGCGATGATCGCGGCGGCGAAGCGGCATCCGGCATGAGTGCGACTTACCACTATCCGGAGATGATGGCGCTGATCGCAGGTAGGCAGCAATAGCGAACCCGTCTGAGTGTTGAGCGGCTCACTTAAGAGAATCGAAATCAATGCAGCCGCTTCCAGTCGGCCAGAACCCTAGCGGTACCGCTGGACAACTGGCGCTGGGTTAACCGCACGTTGACTTCACTGAGCCAAGTAGCGTCCAGGTCCGATTGCCGATCCAGATAGCGGGTCACTTCCAATATGGAGTCGGCACTGCCGATTGAAATCAAGCCTCGCACAAGGGTGCGGGTCAGGTTCTT
>JBEANV010000439.1:0-3832 GCA_041165285.1 Pseudomonadota bacterium
GGGTGCCGATTCCAGCGCCAGGAAGGCTGCAGCGATCTTCTCGCGCAGCGCAGCGGGCATGTCGGCGTGCACGCTCCAGTTGTAGTCGTAGTAGCCGGGGGTCGTGTAGAACACCTTGACCACCGCCGGATCGACCTTCTTGTCGGCGACGAACTTCTCCCAGACGGAGATGTTCAGCGCGCCGGCATCGACCTTGCCGCTGGCGACGGCCGCGATGGTCGCGTCGTGCGCACCGGAGAAGCTCACGCGCTTCAGGTCCGCATCCGGGTTGATCTTGGCGGCCAGCAGGTAGCTGCGCGGCATCAGGTGGCCCGAGGTGCTGGAGGCCGAGCCGAAGCTCAGCGTCTTGCCCTTGAGGTCTTCGAGCTTCGTGATGCCCGAGGCGGCGTCGGTGATGAAGACCGAGCGGAACTTCTCGTCCTCGGCGCGCTGCACCAGCGGGATGACCTGGCCACCCGAGCGCACGTTCGCCTGCACGAAGGTGAAGCCGCCGAACCAGGCCAGGTCCACCTTCTTGTTCACCAGCGTCTCGACCGCCGCGGCGTAGTCGGTCACCGGCGTCCACTCGACCTTCATGCCGAGCTTCGCTTCGAGGTACTTGCCCAGCGGCTCGAACTTGCGCGCCAGCTCGGTCGGGGATTCATCAGGGATCGCGGTCACGCGGAGCACGGCCTGGGCCTGGGCGGCCAGCGCTGCACCCGCCAGAGCGGCGGCCAGCGCCAAACCAGGCATGCCGCGCACAGCAGCCAGGAAGGAAATCGTCATGTTCACACCTCAGGAAGTCACCGGCGCCGCCGCATCCGGGCGCCGAAAGGCGTGAATTGTGCCGTGCCCGCGGAATCAGGCCGCCTTACTGGAGCTGGCCGGTCTGCTCGGCCGCCGTGCGCACGCTGGCGTAGCCGGCGTCCTTGGTCTCGGTATAGCGGTGCGCGCGCTGGGCCTTCAGGATGTCGCGCCCGCCCTTCACCGCCTCCAACACCAGCATGCCGCCAGCGATCGCATTGCGGCTGCCTTCAGGCATGTCGGCCAGCGTCGCCCAGGTGTGGTCGGTGTAAACCGGTGTGGTGAAAAAAACCTTCACGGCGGCAGGATCCACCAGCTTGTCGGCGACCATCCGTTCCCAGGTCGCCAAGCCCAGCGCCCCGGCATCGGCCTTGCCGGACACGACGGCCGCAACCACGGCCTCGGCATTGGCGGCCAGACCGAGCGGCTTGAGGTCGGCGTCCGGGCGCAGCTTGGCCGCGAGCAGCGCACTGCGCGGCATCAGGTTGTCGGCGGTGCTGGCGGGCGGACCCAGACTGAGCGTGCGGCCCTTGAGATCTTGCAGCTTCTTGATGCCCGTGCCGGCCGCAGTGATGAACACCGACCGCGCCTTCTGGTCTTCTTCGCGCTGCACCAGCAGCGCAACCTTGTTGCCAGACCGCAGGTTGGCCTGCACATAGGACAGGCCATTCAGCCAGACCAGATCGGCCTCGCGGTTCAGCAACGCGCGCACCGCAAAGGCCTCGCTCGCCACCGGCACCCACTTCACGCGCATCTTGAAGCGGGCCTCCAGAAACTGGCCCAGCGGCTCGAAACGCGCCTGCTGGTCGGCTGGCGAGGTCTCTGGCGCCATCGCCACCCGCAGCACGGACTGCGCCTGCGCCGCCACCGCGGCGCCCGCCAACAGCGCCACCGCCCCCATGAGACGCGCCGCTGGCGCGATCCGTTGAATCCAACCCGTCATCGCTCACCCCCTGTCAGTGCGCGGATTGTGCCGTGGCCTTGATTTTTGCAGTTCAACCGGCCAACCGGCGCAACTCATCCAGGGTGTTTGCATTGAAAAAAGCGGCCGCGTCACCGTCCCGGTCGAACAAGACCTGTGCGCAGCGGTGCTGGCCTGTCCAGCGGTCGATGCGGCGCTGGCCACCCGCCATGAACACCACGAGGCTTTCCATCAACCCGGTCGTCATCAGACAGAACACCGGGTGCGGTTGCAGCGTGCCATCCGCCTCGCGGGTGACGGCCACGACCAGCTCGGCGTTCTCGGCCACCAGACCTGCCGCGAGCCGCGCCACCAGATCGCCCGGAAACTGCGGCGAGTCACAGGGCACGGTGACGAGGTAGGCGGTCTCGCACCGCTCCAGCCCCGCCAGGAATCCCGCAAGAGGACCAGGAAAATCGGTCGTCGCATCCGGCCACACCGGCACGCCCATCGACTCGTAGGCCGCCAGGTTCCGATTGGCATTGACCATCAGCGTACCCACCTGCAGCCCGAGGCGCATCACCGCGTGCAACGCCAGCGGCATCCCCTGGAAGTTCTGCAAGCCCTTGTCCACGCCACCCATGCGGCTGCCGCGTCCGCCAGCCAGAACCAGCCCGGTGATGTCCTGCGGGTCGATCGGGAGGTTCGTTGCCACTGTCAGACCTCCAGCAGGTCGAAGCCCTGCGTCTCGATGTCCATGAACACGCGGGTGAGCTGCGCGACGTGGCGCCAGACCTGCGCCTGCGGCTGGGCCTCGACGGCATCGCACAGCGCGTTCACCCAGGTCTGCAGGTGACCGCGGAAGAAACGCCGCTGCTGCTCCAGGTTGCACACCGCCACGTCGTCGCCCGCGATCAGGTAGCGCATCACCTCGCAGCCGTAGGCGATGTGGTCCTCGGTCTCGCCGCGGGTGGTGTTGCGGGTCAGGCCGAGTGCAGCCAGGTCGGTACGCAGCGCGGCCAGCGGCTTCTCGTTGAGGAAACCCGCCAGGTAGAACGAGCCATAGAGGAACACCTCCGGCTTGCCGACACCGCCGAAGAGCGCGTCGTACTCGTCGGCCGCCGCCTCCACGGTGGTGGCGCGCAGCGCGGCGACCAGCGCCTGCCACGGCGCTTCGAGCAGGCTGCCCGCTTCCGGCGCCTCGGTGACGGCAATGCGGAATTGCGCCAGCAGCGCGGCATCCGGCGCTGCCATCCACAGCCGGGCGAGCAGGCCGTACAGCTCGGCGCGGGCGAGTTCTTCCCCTTGGTCGGTGCTGGCGAAGCGCAGGGGGCGGAGATCGTGGTCGTTCATGGCTCGGGGTCGCGGTCTGGTTCAGCTTCGGCTCAGTAGCGGGGTGCGCCCCGCGGCACATCGGTGATGCGCACTTCGTTCGGGTTGCTGTGCAGGTCGATCACCCGGCAGTCGCTGCACATCTTCAGCCGGTCGGCCGCCGCGCCCTGGAAGGCCGGGTGCGCAGACAGCTTGGCCATCATGTTCTCGATCACCTTGAGCGTGCCGAAGGGCTTGGCGCAACGGATGCAGCGGAACGGCTCGACCTCGTGCAGCACCCGCGGCTGGCGGCGTGCCCGGCCCTCGTCGGCCAGCAGCAGCCGCGGCACCAGCGTGATCGCGCCTTCCGGGCACGTCGTCTCGCACAGGCCGCACTGCACGCAGTTCTTCTCGGTGAACTTCAACTGCGGGCGCTCGGGGTTGTCGGACAGCGCGTTCTCGGGACACGCGCCGACGCAGCTCAGGCAGAGCGTGCAGGCCGCGGTGTCCACGAGCACGGCACCAAACGGCGCACCCGCCTTGGGCAGCGCCACCACGTCGGCCGGCACGGGGGCGTGGGCGCTCAGGTGGTCGATCATCAGGTCGAGGGTCGCGCGCTTGTCGGCCTGGGCGACGATGGCGGTGGGCTGCGCGACGACCTGGGCGGGTGCGCAGCGAAGCGCGGCGTCGAGTGCGGCTAGGTCGCGGGCGTCCCGCGCCTCGATCAGCTTGACGTGCTCGCCCGTGTAGCCCAGCCCGGTCAGCAGCGCCTGCGCCACCGCCATCTGCTCGGCCAGCGCGGCGCGGTACTCGGGCGCCTCTTCCGCGGTCAGCAGC
>JBEANV010000440.1:0-2954 GCA_041165285.1 Pseudomonadota bacterium
AATCGCAGCCGGATCGCACTGCACGGCGACGTCGATGTTGTTGACCAGGATGATGTGCGGCTTGGCCATCGGCACGCCGGCGAGTTTCTCGCGCAGGCGCTCTGCAGCCGGCTTCATCAGGCTCGAATGGAACGGCGCCGACACCGGCAGCGACAGCGTGCGCTTGGCGCCCATCGCCTTGAGGACGACACAGCCGTGTTCGACACCGGCCTTGCTGCCGGCAATGACGGTCTGCTTCGGGTCGTTGAAGTTGACGGCTTCGACCACTTCGCCCGATTCTGCGGCCGCCTTGGCGCAACCTTCGCGCACGGCGGCCGGATCAAGCCCGAGGATCGCGGCCATGCCTCCAGTGCCGACCGGCACGGCCTCCTGCATGGCCCTGGCGCGCAGGCGCACCAGCGGCAGCGCGTCGGCCAGCGTCAGGCTGCCAGCGGCGACCAGCGCGGTGTATTCGCCCAGCGAGTGTCCGGCGACGAAGGCCGGCACAGCGCCGCCTTCGGCCAGCCAGGCGCGGTAGCTGGCGATGCCGGCGGTCAGCATCACGGGCTGGGTGTTGGTGGTCAGGTCCAGCGCTTCCTTGGGGCCTTCGGTGATCAGACGGGCGACGTCTTCGCCAAGGGCGGCACTGGCTTCTTCGAGGGTGGCGCGCACGGCGGGGTGGTCACCCCAGTCCGAGAGCATGCCCACCGACTGCGACCCCTGGCCGGGAAACACGAAGGCGAACGTGGTCATGGTGCGAGATCCGTGAAGAAAAAAAGAGTGGGGAGGGACGGCGCAGGACTCAGTAGTCCACCAGCACCGAGCCCCAGGTGAATCCGCCACCGACCCCTTCGAGCAGCAGCGTCTGGCCGCGCTGGATGCGGCCGCTGCGCACGCCGGTGTCGAGCGCCAGCGGAATCGACGCGGCCGAGGTGTTGCCGTGCTGGTCGACGGTGACGATCACCTTCTCCAGCGGCAGTTTCAGCTTCTTCGCCGTGCTCTGCATGATGCGGATGTTGGCCTGGTGCGGGATCAGCCAGTCGATGTCGCTGTCCTGCCGGTCAGCCTTGGCCAGGCTGGCGCGGGCGGTTTTTTCCAGCACGCCGACGGCGAGCTTGAACACGGCCTGGCCGTCCATCTTCAGCAGCGGATCGCCCAGGATCTGCCCGCCCGAGACGGTGCCCGGCACGCACAGGATGTCCAGGTGGCGCCCGTCGGCATTCAGGTCGGTGGCGAGAATGCCCGGCGTGTCGCTCGCCGACAGCACCACGGCGCCCGCGCCATCGCCGAACAGCACACAGGTCGTGCGGTCCTTGAAATCGAGGATGCGCGAGAACACCTCGGCACCGATCACCAGCGCGTGGCGGGCGGTGCCGGTGCGGATCATTGCGTCGGCGATGGTCAGCGCATAGACAAAACCCGAACACACGGCCTGCACGTCGAAGGCAGGGCAGCCATGCACGATGCCGAGCTTGCGCTGCACGATGGTCGCCGTGGACGGGAACACCATGTCCGGTGTCGAGGTCGCGACGATGATCAGGCCGATGTCGGCGCCGGTCAGGCCCGCGGCTTCGATCGCGTGTCGGGCGGCGTCCACGGCCAGGTCGCTGGCGTTCTGGTTGGCGCCGACGAAGTGCCGGGCGCGGATACCGGTGCGTTCGACGATCCACTCGTCCGACGACTCGATGCCCTGCGTCGCCAGCTCGGCGACGAGGTCAGCGTTGGTCAGACGACGCGGAGGCAGTGAACTGCCCGTGCCGGCGATGCGCGAGAAACGGGGTGTGGTGGTGGTCATGCGGCGTGGCGTGCCGCTGGCGCCTCGGGTTGAGCGGCGGGCTGGCCTGTACCGGGAAGGGCCTGCAGCGTTTCGAGGATCCGGTCGTGCACACGGTCCAGCAGTCGATTTCGGGCGGCATCATACGCCCGGTTCAGCGCATTCTCGAAGGCCAGCGCATCGGCCGAGCCGTGGCTCTTGAACACGAGGCCACGCAGACCGAGCAGTGCTGCGCCGTTGAAGCGGCGGTGGTCGAGCCGGCGCGAGAAGCGCTTGAGCATTGGCATGGCCAGGAAGGCGACAAGCTTGGTCAGCGGCGTCCGGGTGAACTCCTGCTTGAGGAAGCTGGTGATCATCCCGGCCAGACCTTCGGCCGTTTTCAGCGCCACGTTGCCGACAAACCCATCGCATACCACCAGATCGGTGGTGCCCTTGAAAATGTCGTTGCCTTCGACGTTGCCGTGGAAATTCAGGTGACCGGCGAGCGACACTGCACGCAGCAGCTCGCCTGCGCGCTTGATGGTCTCGCTGCCCTTGATGACTTCCTCGCCGATGTTGAGCAGGCCGACGGAGGGCTGTTCCTTGCCATCGACCGCAGACACCAGCGCACTGCCCATCACCGCGAATTGCAGCAGGTGCTCCGCGGTGCAATCGACATTAGCGCCTAGATCCAGCATGGTCGTGTAGTGACCGAGCTGGTTGGGCATCACGCTGGCGATGGCGGGCCTGTCGATGCCTTCGAGGGTCTTGAGCAGGTAGCGGGCGACCGCCATCAACGCGCCGGTGTTGCCGGCCGACACGCAGGCGTCGGCCTCGGAAACACCTTCGGCATTGCGCTTGACCTGCTGGATGGCCACCCGCATCGAGGAATCGCGCTTCTTGCGGAGCGCGACCTCGACAGGGTCGTCCATCTCGACCACCTCGGTCGCGGTCACCAGACGGCAACGACCCCAGCCAGCGGCGGGCGCGAGCGCCTCGGCCTTGCCGACGAGAATCAGTTCAGCCTGTGGATGCTGATCGAGGAAGGACCGGCAGGCCGGCAGCGTCACGGACGGGCCGTGATCGCCGCCCATGCAATCCACCGACAACCGGACCGGGCGAGCAAGAGGGGCAGTGGCGTTCAAGACTGGTCAGACTCGGTGTCAATACCCGCACTGGGTCGCGAGGCCCTGAGGGTCGGACGACTCAGGCGTCGGCCTTG
>JBEANV010000441.1:0-3254 GCA_041165285.1 Pseudomonadota bacterium
TCTGGAAGTTCAGCGACATCTTGTCGCCGCCGTAGCCCGGACCCTGCGTGAGCTTCTGCGGATCGACCTTGACGGGGCGCACTTCCAGCACGAACTGGTTGTCGGTCTGGTAGGCGCTGTGCTCCCAATGACCCCGCGGCTCGATGACCATGCGCACCCGGTCACCGACCTGGGTGGTGGTGACGGCCTGCACGGGCGTACCGAAGTCGGTCACGTCCAGGCGGCGGCGCAGGCCCTCAGACGCAGACGAACGCAGGAATTCGACGATCAGGTTCTGGCCCTGCTGGCGGATGTCCACGCCGACCTGGTTGCTCGGCAGGTCAACGACGATCCGACCAGCACCGTCCTTGCCGCGACGAAAATCGATGTCGCGCAGTCGCTCGGGCGAAGCATTCTGCGGATCGGCAAAGCGCACCGTCTCGACCTTGCCAGCGCCTACCGGTGCCGCAGCCGACGCCATCCCGCCCACCGACACCGGGTCCAGCGTGACGATGAGCGTCTTGCCGTCGATCTCGGCCCGGTAGCGGGTGGATTGCTTGAGGTTGAGGACCAGGCGGGTGCGGTCACTGCCTTGCGCCAGCGCGAGCGAGCGCAGGTTGCCCTGGTTGATCTCCTGGACGGTCTGCCCGGTCGCGTTGCGCACGCCCGGCAGGTCGAGCGCCACGCGGGCCGGCGACTGCAGCGCGAAGCCCTTGGGCACGGCGGTCAACGGCTCGCTGAACTCCAGGCGGATGACTTCGCTGCCGCCCTGCAGCCCGTTGGTGACGGACTGGATGGCGTTCTGCGCGAAGCTGATCACCGGCGCGGCCGCCAACAGGGCCAGGGTGGCCAGACGAACACTCCAGCGGTCCGTGGATGCAATCTTGTCGGTGGTCTTCATCGCTTCTCCTGGGCCCGCTCCTGGAGGGCGAGCGTGCTGGTGCGCTCGATCCACTCTCCAATCGCGTCCTGCACGATCTCGCGCAAGGCAATTTCGGTTTCCGTGATGCGGGTGACGCGGCCATAGTTCTGGCCCATGTAGTCACCCACCTTGATTTGGTACAGCAGGTTGTCCGCCCGCAGCAAGGCATAGGTCCGCCCGCCGCGCACCAGACTGCCGACCATGCTCAGCGAGTCGAGCGGATAAGCCTCCAGCGGCTCGCGCCGGCGGTTCATCTCGGGCGAGAGCAGCGAGTTGGGCTGGCGGCTTTCCTGCTTGATGGCGACCTGCAGCTTCTGGATGCTGAACGGATCGACCGACGTGCCCGCCAGGTAGGGCTGCGGGTCGAACTTGCGCGGCGGCACCAGCGGCGAGACCTGCGGCCTGGCGTCGCGGCGCTGCTCGTCCATCCAGGCCTGCAGTTCCTCGTGCGAATCCGAGCAGCCCGACAGCAGCGTCATCCCCATCCACGCCAGGGCGACCAGCACCGAACCTTTCAGATGGCGTGTGCTTGTACGTGCGCTCATTTGCCACCTCCGGCGGCCTTGGCCTCTTTCGCCGCCTTGGCCTGGGCCTGGCGACGCTCCTCGACCTCGGTCGGGTCCAGGTAGCGGTAGGTCCGGGCGGTGGCTTCCATCGCGAGCTGGCCGGTGCCGTTCGGCACGGACTGGCCCTGCGACAGGCCCGGCATCGTGATGACGAGGTTGTGCAGCGTCACGATGCGCGAGAGGTTGGCCACGTCAGAGGCGAATGAGCCCACATCGTGGTACTTGCCGCTGACCCGCAGGGCGATCGGCAGTTCGGCGTAGTAGTCCTTGATGACCACCTGGCCCGGCCGGAACAGCTCGAACTGCAGCCCGCGCCCGACGCCGGCCTGGTTGATGTCGGACAGCAACGCGTCCATCTCGGCCTTGCCGGGGAGTTGCCGCTCCAGTTGCGTCACGTATTCCTGCACCTGCAGCTTCTGCTTGCGCAGCTCGTCGAGGTTGATCGCCTGGGCGAGCTTGGTGCGGTATTCGGTCTTGAGGGTCAGCTCGCGGGCTGCTTCCGCTTCCAGCGCATCCACCTCGTCCGAAATCACGCCGAACCAGGCCAGCACCACGACCGCCACCGTCGTCACCAGCCAGGTGGCCAACTTGGGCAGCAGCGGCCACTGGCCCGGCTCGTTCGGGTTGAGGTTGCGGAACTGCGACTGGACGTTGTCGATCAGCGAGTCGAATTCGATGTTCATCGGGGGACGTGTCGTTGTGGCCATCCCGCCTCCTTCAAGAGGCTGGGCGGGAGGCCGCCAGCGGCGCGGACGCGCCCGCCGACGGCACACCCGAGGCACCGGGCATGACCGGACGTGCCGCCTGTTCCTTGTCCTGCGGACGCTTGAGCGTCAGGCGCACGGCGAACTCGAACAGGCGCTTCTGATCACGGGCCGTGGTCACCGCCGCCGCCTTGATCTCGACCAGCTCCGGCCGCTCCAGCCAGGGCGAGTGGTAGGCGGTGTTGCGCAGGAACTCGGACACGCGTTCGTTGGTCTGCGCCACGCCGGTGACCGCGACGCTCTGGCCGTCCTGCCGGATCGCGGTCAGGTAGATGCCTTCGGGCACCTGCGCGGTCAGCTCGTTGAGCAGGTGAACGGGCATGTTGCGGTCGATCTGGAAGTCCTCGACCACCTTCTGGCGCGCTTTCAGGGCCTCGATCTCGGACTTCAGCGAGGCGATGTCCTTGATCTGGCCTTCGAGGCGGCGGATCTCGGCCTGCAGGAACTCGTTGCGCGAACGCTGCTCACGTTGCATCTCACCCAGCACCAGGTACCAGGCCGCCGCGATGAGCAGCCCCGCCAGCACGGCCAGCCCGACGCCCAGGAAGAAAGCCTGCTTGCGGCGCCTGCGTTTCTCTTCCCGGTGCGGGAGGAGGTTGATCAGGATCATTGCAGGAATCTCCGCATCGCCAGCCCGCAGGCGGTCAGGTAGGACGGGGCCTCGCGGCGCAACTTGCTTTCCCGGACAGCGGAGCCGATTTTCATGCCTTCGAAGGGGTTGACCACCTGGGACGCGAAGCCGGTGAACTCGGTCACCCGCTCCTTCAGGCCCGGCAGTGTGGCCGAGCCACCCGACAGCATCACGTAATGGACCTTGTGATGCGGTGTGCTCGTGAAGAAATACTGGAGTGCGCGACCGATTTCCTGGGACAGGCTGTCCACGAACGGCACCAGCAGCGTGGATTCGTAGTCTTCCGGCAGGTCACCCGCCGTCTTGCGGTTCTCTGCCTCTTCGAAGGACAGGCCGTACTGGCGCGCGATGAGTTGGGTGAGTTGCGCGCCGCCGAAAGCTTGGTCACGATC
>JBEANV010000442.1:0-6486 GCA_041165285.1 Pseudomonadota bacterium
CAGGACGTGCTGCTCGTGCAGAGCAACGGCATCGCCGAGTGGATGAAGATGTCGCTGGCGCAGCGCAGCGGCATCTGTGCGGCGACCCGCGTGGAGTTGCCGGCGCGTTTCCTGTGGCGCCTGTACCGTGCCATGCTCGGCCGCGACGGTGCCCCGGCCCGCTCGCCGCTGGACAAGGCGCCGCTGACCTGGCGGCTGATGCAGGCCTTGCCCGACTGGATCGCCGAACCCGGCTTCGAGCCGCTGGCGCAGTTCCTGTCGGCCTCGCCCTCGACCGATGGCTCGCACGACCAGGGCCGCCGCCTGCAGCTCGCCGAGCGGCTGGCCGATCTGTTCGACCAGTACCAGCTCTACCGCGCCGACTGGCTCGACGCCTGGAGCCGGGGCGGCGAACAACTGACGCGCGCCAATGGCGTCACCGAGCCGCTGCCGGACGACCAGCGTTGGCAGGCGCGTCTGTGGCACCGGCTGGTCGAGGGGCTGGACGAGGCCGGCCGGCGTGCGGTGCGCAGCGATGTGCATCGGCGGTTTGTCGCTGCGGTGGACGCGGGCGATGCGCCGTCCCAGCCCTTGCCGCGCCGTGTCGTGCTGTTCGGCCACAGCCACCTGCCGTGGCAGACGCTGCAGGCGCTGGCCGCACTGGCGCAGCGGGCGCAGGTGCTGCTGGCGGTGCCGAATCCCTGCCAGTTCCACTGGGCCGACATGATCGACGGCCGGGAACTGCTGCGCGCGCCCCGCCAGCGCCACGGCCACCGCCAGGGGAAAAACCTGGGCACCTTGCCGCTGGACCAGGCCCACGCCCAGGCCCATCCGCTGCTGGCGGCATGGGGGCGGCAGGGCCGCGACTTCATCCGCCTGCTCGATGCGTTCGACGACGCGGAGACTTCGCGCCAGCGTTTCCAGATCCCGCGCATCGACCTCTTCGACGACGGCGACGGCGACACGCTGCTGGCCCAGGTGCAGAGCGCGGTCCGCGACGGACTGTCGGTGGAGGAGCTGACCACACGGAGGAAAACCGGCTCGCCGCTGGCCGACACCGACCGCTCCATCGTTTTCCATGTCGCCCACAGCGCCATGCGCGAGGTCGAGCTGCTGCACGACCAGCTGCTGCATCTGCTGGCGCACCCCGGCGCTGCCGCGCTGGCGCCACGCGACATCGTCGTCATGGTGCCCGACATCGAGCCTTACGCGCCGATCATCCACGCCGTTTTCGGCCAGCACGCCACCAGCGATGCGCGCCACATTCCCTACGAGATCGCCGACCTGCGCCAGCGCGGTCGCCAGCCGCTGCTGATGGCGGTGGAGTGGCTGCTGCGCGTGACCGAGCAGCGCTGCACGGCCAGCGAGCTGCGCGACCTGCTCGACGTGCCTGGGCTGGCCCGGCGTTTCGGGCTGCACGACGAGGACCGGGCGACCGCGGCGCGCTGGCTGGCAGGTGCCGGTGTGCGCTGGGGGCTGGACGCGGCGCAACGCGACGGGCTCGGGCTGGGCGCTTGCGGTGAGCAGAACACGGGGCTGTTCGGGCTGCGCCGGATGTTGCTGGGCTATGCCTGCGGGCGCGGCGACGACCGCGCCGAGGCGCTGCCGTGGCAGTCGATCGAGCCGTATGACGAGATCGGCGGCCTGGACGCGGCCATTGCCGGCGCGCTGGCCGGGTTGATCGATGCCTTGCGCGCCTGGTGGCTGCAGGCGAGCCAGCCCGCCACCCCGGCGCAGTGGCACGCCCGTGGCCAGACCTTGCTGGAGACCTTCCTCGACCCGGCCGACGAGGACGACCGCCTCATGCTGGCGGCACTCGGCGATGCGCTCGGCCGCTGGCTGGACGACTGCGAGGACGCCGGTTTTGACGAACCGGTGACGCTGCCCGTGCTGCGTGAGGGCTGGCTGGCCGGCGTGGACGAACCCAGCCTGAACAGCCGCTTCCTCGGGGGCGGCGTGGTGTTCTGCACGCTGATGCCGATGCGGGCGATTCCGTTCGAGGTGCTCTGCCTGCTGGGCATGAACGACGGAGACTACCCGCGCCGCGCGCCGCGCAGCGACTTCGACCTGATGGCGCTGCCCGGCCAGCACCGCCCCGGCGACCGCGCCCGGCGCGACGACGACCGGATGCTGATGCTGGAGGCGCTGCTGGCGGCGCGGCGTGTGCTGTCGATCAGCTGGGCCGGCCGCAGCGTGCGCGACAACACGGCGCAGCCGCCGTCGGTGCTGGTGTCGCAGTTGCGCGACCACCTCGCGGCAGGCTGGGGCGAGGCAGTGGTCCAGCGGCTGACGACCGAGCATCCGCTGCAACCGTTCAGTCGGCGTTACTTCGAGGCCACCGAGTCCGGTGCGAGCGCCTCGGTGCCGTTCACCTACGCCCGAGAGTGGCGCGAAGCCCACGACACCCCCGCCCCTGATTTCCCCGCGAAAGCGGAACCTCCCGCGGAAGAACGCAGAAAACTCTCCACGCCCGAACGCACGGCCATGCTTCCTCTGACCCTGCGCCGCCTTGATAACTTCCTGCTCAACCCCGTGAAGGACCATTTCCGCGAGCGTCTGGGGGTCGTGTTCCAGCCGCTGGATCTGGCGGTGGCAGACGACGAACCGTTCGACCTGAACGCGCTGGACGAAACCCTGCTGCTGCGCGAGCTGCTGGAGTCGCCCGCCGCGGACGCGCCGACCGCACTCGCTGCCTGCCGCGCGGAGCTGCACGCCCGCACCGAGCGGCTGGTGCGCCGTGGCGATCTGCCTGTGGGCGGACTGGGGCAACGCTGGCGCGGGCAGTTCGTGCAGCAGAGTGCGCCGATGGCCTTGCAATGGAACGCCTGGCGCCGCGATTTGTCGGAGGCGGCCAAGCCGCGCCAGGTCGCTGCCGATTTCGACGGCATCGGGCTCGACGACTGGCTCGATGCGCTGCGCCAGGCCCCTGGCACGGACCGGCCCGTCTGGCTGGCGCTGGATGCCCGCCGGCTGTGCGTGCTGGACAAGAAGAGCCAGGTGCTCCAGCCGCTGGCCTACAAGCTGGTGCGGCCGTGGCTGCGGATGCTGGTGGCGGGCGCGTGTGGCGTCCAGCTGGAGGCGCGCATCGTGGCGCGCGATGCCTTGCTGGTGCTGGTGTCGCCACGCCCGGCGGTGGCGCAGGTGGTGCTGGACGACCTGCTCGACGTCTGGGCGCGGGGCATGGTGCGGCCGCTGGCCGTGGCCTGCCGCACGGCGCTGGCCTGGCTTGCTGCCCGCGAGCGGTTCCCGGACCAACCCGACAAGGCCGACGACGCGGCGCGCACCACCTACGAAGGCGTCCACACCCGCCGCGGCGAAGTGCAGGACGCGGCGCTCGCCCGCCTGTTCCCGGACTGGGACACGCTGCGCGCCGATCCCGATTTCCCGCAGTGGGCCGAGCGCCTGTACGAGCCGCTGCGCCTGTGGGCCGCCGACCCGGACTGCGTGACCGTGCTGCCCCTGCCCGATGCGCACCCCGGCCCCGATGCGGACGACGAGGACGCCCGCGATGACTGAACCCGTGACCCCGACCCCGGATCTGCTGGACCCGTTGACCCTGCCGCTGGCCGGCAGCCGCCTGATCGAAGCCAGCGCCGGCACCGGCAAGACCTGGACCATCGCCGCGCTCTACCTGCGGCTGGTGCTCGGCCACGGTGACCACGGCGACCGCCCGGCGCAGCCGCTCGGGCCTTCGCAGATCCTGGTGATGACCTTCACCCGTGCCGCCACCCGCGAGCTGTCTGACCGCATCCGCGCGCGGCTGATCGAGGCAGCGCAGTGCTTCCGCGGTACCACGGAGCCCGCGTCGCACGACACCTTTCTGCACGACCTGATCGCGGCCTACGGCGACCACCCCGGCAGCGAAGCACGCTCGCAGGCCGCCTACCGCCTGGCGCTGGCGGCCGAAGCGATGGACGAAGCGGCCGTTCACACCATCGATGCCTGGTGCCAGCGCATGCTGCGCGAGCACGCCTTCGACAGCGGCAACCTCTTCAACGAGGAACTGGTCGCCGACGAGGCCGAACTGCTGGCGCAGGCGATGCACGATGTCTGGCGCCGCGAGGTCTATCCGCTGGACGGCGCGGCGCTGGAGGCCTTGTTCGGGCTGTGGCCGTCGGTGTCGGTGATGCAGCAGCAGGTGCAACCGCTGCTCCACCAGACCGAGCTGCTCGGCCCGGACAGCGACAGCCGCACCACCTTGCAGCGCTGGCTGCCCGACTGGGTGGAGGCGCGCATGGCCACCCTGGCGCAGCTCAAGACCGGCTGGGTCGACAAGGCCCTGCGCATGGCCGGCTGGATCAACGCCCAGAAGCACGGCGGGGTGAACCCGTTCAACGGCAACCTGCTGCGCGAGGCTTCTCTGGATGCCTGGATCGCGCAGATCGTGGCCTGGGCGGACGACACGACCGCGGACGAACTGGTGCTCTACCCTGAATCCGGCCGGACCCGCCTGCTGCCCGATGGCATCCGCAAGGCCTACAAGAAAGGCCACGCACCGCCACCGCTGGCGCCCGAGTTCGCGGAATTCGAGGTCTTGCAGCAGGCGCTTGCCGCGCTGGAGCCGCTGGCCCCGCGCCTGCTGTGCCACCTGACCCACCGCGTTGCCCACCGGCTCGACCAGCTCAAGCGCCGCAGCGCCCGCTTCGGTTTTGCGGATCTGCAGGCGCGGCTGGACCATGCGCTGTCGCCCGAGGCGGGTGAAGCGGGCGAACGGCTGCGCACCAGCATCCTGGCGCAGTACCCGGTCGCGCTGATCGACGAGTTCCAGGACACCTCGCCGCTGCAATACCGCCTGTTCGACCGCCTCTACCGCGTCGCCGACAACGACCCGGCCACCGCGCTGCTGCTGATCGGCGACCCGAAGCAGTCGATCTACGGTTTCCGCGGCGCCGACATCTACAGCTACCTGCAGGTGCGCCGCGCCACCGAAGGGCGCCACCATGTGCTGGGCACCAACTACCGCTCGACGCCGGCGCTGATCGGCGCAGTCAACACGGTGTTCGCGCAGGCCGAGCGGCGCTGGACGGGGGGCGCCTTTGCCTTCGACAAGGGCGGGCCGATGGCGCTGCCGTTCGAGCCGGTGGAGGCGCGTGGACGGCGCGAGCGGCTGGTGCGCGCGGACACGCCGCTGCCGGCACTGACCGTGCGCGCCCTGGATGCACCGATGCCGCAACGCTCGCTCACCGACACGCTGGCCCAGCACGCCGCCGAGCAGCTGGTGGCATGGTTGAACGACGAGACGGTGGGTTTCCGGGCCGCAGACGGGCGGTGGAAGCGGCTGGCGCCGGGCCATGTCGCGGTGCTGGTGCGGAGCCGGCGCGAGGCGGACGCCGTGCGGCTGGCGCTGCGGCGGCGCGGGGTCGCGTCGGTTTACCTGTCGGACCAGGACTCGGTGTTCGCTTCGGCCGAGGCACCGGACTTGCTGCGCTGGCTGCAGGCGGTGGCCGATCCGCTGAATGCGCCGCTGGCCCGTGCCGCCTATGCCACCGCGACCGTCGGCCTGGACCTGACGGAACTGGCGCAACTGGTGTCGGACGATCTGGCCTGGGATGAGCGGCTGGCGTTGTTGCAGCGCCTGCGCGGCGTGTGGCAGCGCCAGGGCGTGCTGACGCTGGTGCGCCAGACGCTGCATGCGCTGGACCTGCCGGCGCGCTGGCTCGGCGCCGCGGACGCGCCGCCCGATGGCGAGCGCCGCCTGACCAACCTGCTGCACCTGGGCGAGCTGCTGCAGGCCGCCTCTGCGCAGCTCGACGGCGAGCAGGCCCAGATCCGCTGGCTGGCCGAGCAGATCCACGGCTTCGGCGGCGCGGGTGACGAGCGCGTCGTGCGGCTGGAAAGCGATGCGGAGCTGGTGCAGGTCGTCACCGTCCACAAGTCCAAGGGGCTGGAGTACCCGGTGGTGTTCATGCCCTTTGCATCGGCCTGCCGCGAGGTGGACCGGCGCGGGCGCCGCTTCATCGCCTGGGTGGACGACGAGGGCCGGCGCACGCTCGATTTCACGCTGGGCGATGGCGCCATGGCCTCTGCCGAGCGCGAGCGGCTGCGCGAGGATCTGCGGCTGCTCTACGTCGCACTGACACGGGCGCAGCATGCCTTGTGGCTGGGCGTCGGGTTCCTGAAAAGCGGGACCACCGGTGGCAACAAGCTGCACCGCAGCGCGCTGGGCTATCTGCTCGGCGGCGGGCAGGGCGAGCTGTCACCGGCGCTGGCGCTGGAGTGCCTGCATGGCTGGGCCGCGCCGAACGAAGGGGCGGCTGGTGCGGGGTTCTCCATCGAGACCCTGGCCGGGCGTCCCGGCTATACCCGGCTGCAGCGCGTGGCGGCACCGGCCGCGCTGGCCGAGGTGCTGCGCTACCAGGCGACGTTCGACCGCCGCTGGAGCGTGGGCAGCTTCTCGGCGCTGGTGCGCGACCTGCGCGAGGCAGAGGGTGAGCAGAGTATGCCGGCGTCCTCGTGGGCGGTCGATCCGGCGCGGAGCGAGCAAATGCGCGAGGAGCGGCTGGCCTA
>JBEANV010000443.1:0-42630 GCA_041165285.1 Pseudomonadota bacterium
ATTGCGCCGGGAACATGCCGCGAACGCGAACGCGAACGATGTCGGAATCCTCGCCGTGCGTCTCTACCAGCTCGTCGAGGTAGGCGAGATTCGTGCCCTCGACGGTGCGGCTGTCGATCTGTCTCGTCTTCCACAGATGGCGATACTTACCGAAGCACTCACGGAATCGGCCCGTCGCCTGCGTCGGGTTCCCGAACGCGAGCCATATGATTTCGGTGTCAGCGTCAGTCAGCGCGCCCTCGGCCACCTCCCATACCTTGTCGGCGATCTTCGATGCTTCATCGAACACAAGGATGATGCGCTTGCCCTCGTTGTGCAGGCCGGCGAACGCCTCGGTGTTGTTCTCGCTCCACGGCGTCGCATCGGCGCGCCAGGACTTCTCGTGAAACTTCTCGTAGAGCGCCGTCGCCGGGATCGACCACCATTCTGCGTTGTTGCCCAACTTGGCCCACTTGGACACCTCGGGCCACGTCTTTGTGCGAAGCTGCAGATCGGTGTTCGCCGTTACGACGGCGCGCGCTTCCGGCATCGTCGACATGCCCCAATGCAGCACCATGGCAATAAATGCCGATTTCCCGATGCCGTGACCGGAGGCAACAGCCATGCGCAGCGGCGTGCAGCGCGTCGCTTCGTTGCTCAGGTGCGCGCCGATAACGCCCAGGGCCTCGCGCTGCCACACCCTTGGACCGGCGTGCTTGGCAAGCACGCCCTGCCCCCACGGGTAGGTGTCGCAGACGAAGCCTACAGGGTCGGCGGCGTACGCCTCAACCTCGTCGGCGAGTGGGTCAATCTTTGCCGGCAAGCCGTCGTTCCCTGCGCTCGCGCATTTGGGCGGCCCGGTCTATCAGGTCGAGCGAGCCGTCGATGGTCGTCGGCAGAACCTTGGCGATCAGCGCCAGGAACGGCGCCGGATTCTTCTTGCGCGCCTGCCGCAGCAGGTACTCCTGACCTCCTGCGTCGTCGAGCGCGCCGAGGATCATGTCTTTCAGGGCCTTGGTGACCTTGTTCGGGCAACCCTTGCGGCTCCCGCGCTTGGTCGGCGGTTTTCGGGTACTTTTCGACACTGTGGTCATGGCACCTCCGCAACGGCGCGCCGCACATACTTGCGCTTGACCGGCTTGACAGCGGGTTGCGGGGCAGGTGGCCAGGCCGGCAACGTCTGTAGCCTCGGGCCGGTGTCGTGCGAGCGGTGGTCCCTGCGCCCATCACGCCGATGTCCGCGCAGCACCTCTGCCAGCGGCAGATCGGCGCGTGAGCGCTGTAGGGTCTCGCACCACAGTGCGATCATCTGTTCGCCGCGCCAGTGCAGCGGTTGGACCCCGCTGGCGTAGTGGCGCACCATGCGGACGGTCAGCACGGACTGCGTTGCCAGACCGATGTCGTTGTATGACAAGCCGCGATCGCACATCTGCTCGATCATGGCTGCCCAGTCCGGGCTTTGCTGTTGCGGTTTCATGCCTGCGCCTCTGTCAGCCGCCTGATCGTGAGCGACAGCGCGGCGAGCTCGTCCATCTTGCGGACCCTCCAGAATGCTTTTGTGCCGTGCCAGCCGTTGTGCCCGCGGTGGCATTCGTGGCAGAGCGCTACCGTGGTGAAGTGGTCGCCCTGCTGGATGTGATGGGCCTCAGTCGGGCCTGGCGCGTCGCATAGGCTGCAGGCGAGGGTTCTCATGGCAGGAAACCGATTCGCGGCTTCGGCCGCTTGGCAACCGGCTTGCCGGTGACTTCCTCGACCACGGCGTGCAGCCGCTCGATCACGTCATCTTCGGGCTCTGATGGCAGCGTCGTCGCTTGGCCGGTCATGTGGACGGAGTAGCTGTATTCGCCGTCAACTTCGCCTTCGTTGTGGGCTTTGCGGGTTCTCATATGCCTGCCACTCGGTATGCCACGCGGCGAAGCTCCGTCTGCTCGCCTGGCGCTGGCGCTCATCGCTGGCTCGCCTTCGCCAGATCCGCGCGCAGCACGTCGTCGGCTGCCTTCATCCTGCGGGCCAGCTTCTCGGCCTTCTTGCGGTCCACCTCTGCATTCCAGGCGGCCACCTCGGGGTCCACAGGCGCGGCAGGCACGGCGCCGGCCTCGACCTTCTGCATCATGTCTTTGAACAGTGCGGCGCCATCGACAGCGCGGTTCAGCATTTCCATGTCTTCGCTCTCCAAGGTTGTGGCCGGTTTTCACGGGCTGGCCGCCGCTGGCTCGCGCGGGCGACGCGCATCAGATGGCCCCAACCGTGACCAGCACCTGCCCGCCGGGCACGGTGCCGTCGCCGAGTTCAGCGCCGAGTGCCCAGCGGTTGTCATCGACGCGCAGCACGTCGGCCAGCCCGTCAAGCCCTGACTTCATCGAGGCGATGAGGTTGTCGAGGTCGCGGCGGCGCCGGTCGGGAGCGACGAAGGTCATATGCACCCGGAGGCGCTCGGCCGGTATCGGCGTGGCGCCCTGGCTGCGAGCGGTGAGTGCGCAGAGGGATCTGTAGGACTGCTTTGCCTTGGCAAGTTCTCGCCAGTGACCGCGGCTGTTCGGAGACAACCGACGGTCTGGCCACGGCAGCGTGAGTAAGATCATTGCGTCTTAATCGTTATGCGCCCGCACGGGTGAACAAGGGCCGCGGCAAGCCGCGTTTTATGCGTTGACATCGCGGATCTGAGACGCGAGTTACCAGCCCTTGCGCACTCGTGCGGGCGCTCGTCATTGCGTTTCGATCCCCGCCTGCGCCGCCCACGCGATCGTCCATTCCAACAGCTCAGAGCACTCCGCAACGCTGAGTTTCGATGTCGGCCGCCACACGATGTCGACGCCATGCCCGTCCAGCGCCGGCAGCACTTCGATCGACTCGCCACGCGCCCGCAGCCATGCGGCCGTTACCAGCCGCTTCCATACATCCACGCTGCGCTTCTTGCCGGCCCACTCGACGCTGCGGCTGATGTCGGTCAGCAAAGCGTGCAGCTTGGCGTTCTGCTCCAGGCTGCGGGTTTGATCCTTGACGCTCAGGTGCAGGCGCTGCCCCGCGATCAGGCGAGGCTTCGCCCAGGCCCACAGCGCGGCGAGGCTTTGGTGCGCCTGCTGCGCGCTGTAGAGCGTGACGCTGTGGCTGCTCATGCCGGCGCTCAGCCCTCAATACGACTCGTCTTCGTGCATGTCGCACTGCGTCAGGCCGGCGCCACCCGGCGCGGGCGTGCCGGCCAGCACGCGGCGCACTTCCTCGATCACGAAGCGCCCAGACCACGCCTTGCCCTTCTCGCCTGCGTCGATGCGGTTGTTCTTGTCCACCATGCCAAGCACGAACAAAGCATCGTCCAGATGGGCGCGAAGGCGCTCAATCTTTGCAATCGGATCGCGGAATCGCTCCGGCGCCAGACCGTATTTCGCTGAAGCGCAAACCAAGCACTCCTTCGTCGTCAAGCCATGCTCACACTTTCCAGGCATCGTCTTTCTCTCCTTGCACTGCGGGCCACTCAGGCACGCGGTGCGGCTTGCAAAGCATCGGCGGCACTCGCACCATCACGCCAGCCCCTCGATTGCCTCGCGCACGGGACGCTCCTGCGCCGGTACGCCGCGGTAATCGGCGACAGGCAGCCAGCCATCGCACGTCTCGGCGCTCCAGTTGTTCTGAGATGTGCTGTAGATCCCGAGCGCACGGCCTGGCACATCCGGCGCCACGAATCGAGCGCAGCCTGCTGACCGGCTGCAGTAGCAGTGCGGGACGCAGCGCGACACGTCCAGCGGGATGAGCAGGTACTTATCGGCGCGGTAGGTCATACGATTCCCCTGCGCTGGGCTTCGAGAATGCACATCGCGCGGTTATGAACCCCGAACTTCAGCCGGACCTGATCCGCATGTCTGGAGGCTGTATGGAAGCTGATACCCATGCGGTCTGCTACCTGCTTAATCATGAGTCCCTGCGCTAGCAGACGAGCCGCTTCCAGCTCGCGCGGGGTCAGAGCGTCGTCGTGGTGGGCGCGCTTGCGCGTCATGCTTGCTCAATTTGGTTGGGCAACAACCCGCCACCGCGAGCCGTGCTTTACTAGCGGCTTGCCATATTCGAGACGGCCATCCTTGCGCATAGCCAGCATGCGTCTCTCGATCAACCGCCACGGCTGCGATGGCGACAAGGGTCTGGCAATATCCTCCAGCCGTGAACTGTTCGTCGGGTGTCCTCGGTCGGCGCGGATGTGCGCGCAGATTGCGTCGTCCAGCACTTGGTACTTGTTCTCACTCGTCATGCCGCCGCCCTCGGTTTGTGCGCCGAGCAGTGCTGCGGCACTTTGGAGAAGTCACGCCCGATCTCTGCCCGCGAGCGGCTGCTAGACAGGCCGGCAGCCTGGGCCATGAGGCACCAGCCGCTGCGGTAGTGGTGGCAGGCGGTGCAGGTCACGCGCTCGTCGCTCATGCAGCCTCGGCGAGTCGAAACTGAAACACCTGGGCCAGTTGCTTTGCGGCGCCTGTAACCCTGCGATTGCGATATGAAGCGTTGCGCTCGGCATTTGTTTGCCGCTGGGGCTTGGGCTCGTCTTTGGCTGACCCGATCGCGTACATTGCGATTCGCTGGCACGACGCTGGGGTTTCCCAATCGGCGATGCGGACCATCTTGATCGCCCGGCAGTGCTTCACCAGTTTGGCGACACTGGTGCGGGTGATGCCGCAGATGTCGACCAGCTCGCTAATGCTGTGCGGCCCTTCGATCAGCGCGCGCATCAGGTGCGACAGCGCGACCAGTTCTGTCCTGAGCGTGTGCCGGCTGACGCGGTGGCGATCTACCTTGTTCGGATTCGGCACACGCGGGCCTGGGCCGAATGCGTAGATTGGCACCAGATCGCCCCAGCCGCGCCGGTTGTCCGTCCAGCGGATCTCGTGCACCAAGCCAAGATCGGCCATCCGCCACATGATCGAGGCTGCAGTGGCATCAATCACGCCGACGTTGGCCGCAACACTCTGCGCCGTCTGCTGACGCATGCGAACGGCGTTGAGCATGTCGACGTAGCCGCTCAGGCACAAGCGTTTGCCTTGTCGTAGGTGCGGCTTGTTGTTCATCATGTTCCCGTCCTAATGCTCGCGCTCACCGTTGACAGACGCTGCCTCACCGCCGCCAGAGCCGCGTCCGATGCCGCGCGCTGCTCTGGCGTCAGTCGCTGCGATGCGAGGTAGGCGGCTGACTTAGCGGCCTCGTTGCTCGGAACCGTGATCGACGGCGCTGGCGGTATCTGGGCCTTCTCCGCAGCGTCCCGGCGCTGGCCCTCGACGGCTCGCAGCAGGTAGGCGAAGCTCGCTTTTCCCTTGCCCACGATCACCGCGGCGGTGTCGGCGAGTTCCTGCGCCGTGATCCCGGCAGCGAGCAGCCGCTGCAGGTCAGGGTGCGACGGGTTCACGTCGGGTATCCCAGCCATGCGAATGGCTCTGCATGCCAGCCCGGCCGCAGTCGGCGCGTTGCCTTCGGGGTTGAAGTCATCGCCGGGCGGGGGCGCTCTTTCCCCGTCCTCGGTCTGAGTCTGGTGTCTGGTGTCTGGTGTCTGGTTAGGTTGATCGTTCGTTGCACGATTCGTGCTCGGTTCGTTGCGCGTTCGTGCTACCTTTCGTTTGGCTTCTCGTTCCTGCGCTATGGCACGGTTCGTTTCTGCTTGCTGGCACGCCTTGGCTATTTCAGCGTCCGCCCTGTCGTTGACGAGTCCTGCGTCAGTCGTGCGCCAGAACTGCGACGCGATGGCGTCGATCGCCTCGCGCTCCGCCCTGTCCTGAGCCCTGAGCATCCGATGCAGCGCCTTGCCTGTCGGCAGGGGCTTCTCGGTGGCGTAGTAGTGCTGCAGCATCAGCAGGTAGGCGCCGTGCTCGGTGACAGACAGGTGCGCGGTGTCGCGCTGGTAGTCGCCGATGTAGAGTTTGAAGAAGTTCATGCGGACCGCCATTCGCGTTCCTGTCGCCCGGCGTCGCTAGTCACTGTCTGCCCAGTGGGCTCGATCAGCCCCTGGTGCTCAAGTTCAGGCAACCTGCGGCAGACCTGCACGCCAGACAGGTTCGTGCGCCGCGCCAGCGCGTCCTTTCCGGCCGGGCCGTCCACCCGCAGCGATCCGAGAATCAGCAGCCGGTGCCGAACGCTCAGGCTCGCTGCCTCTGCGGCCGCCGCGTGGCTTGTCGGTTGGTCCAGGCGCCGCGCCAGCGGAAGATCGAGCTGCATCGCGTCAGACCCCGTGCCCGTCGAGCGTCGCGCCCAGCGGCAACTTTGCGAACCCGATCGGCGGCTCGCTCGGTGCGCGCTGCCACCGCGCCGTCATCCCGTCGAATCCTGGGCAGACTGTTGCCTGCCCGGTGAATGGCGCCGGCTCAGGTCGCGGCGGCTTCTGGCACGGATTGCGCACGACGGCATTGCGGCCGAATGTCGGCGCTACAGCCGTCGCCACGCCGTAGCGCAGCGGGTGCGGGCTCAGGCGCTTGACGAGCCCGCGCCGGTTCAAATGGGCGATGGCCCGCGTGAGCTGCTTGCGCTCCAGGCCCATGCGCAGGCACAGATCGTCGGCCAGCGCACCGGCAGGGCCAGCGGCCGAGATCAGCTTGAACAGGCGCGCGGCATGGCTGTGCGGCGTCATTCCGATCCCCCCCAAATTGACGAGGCACCTTGTGCCCCACGGTTCTCGTCGCTTTCCGGGTCCAGGCGGGATAGATTCGACTTCATGTAGTCCATGACGTACTGCTCAAGGGCCTGTCTCACGACATAGCCGATGCTGCGATCCTCGCGCGCTGCGATGAGCAGGATGCTCGCGTGCAGAGAGTCGGGCAGCCTGACGTGCGGCAGCGTGGCGATGCATTTTTCGGCGACCACTCATGCACCCAAAATCGAAGATAGAAAGCCCCCGCCGGCCTGAGCCAGCGGGGGAAAAGCGCGCGGCCAGCGGAGGAGACTTGCCGAGCCCCCGGATAGGCCGGGACCGATGCACGCTGGATGCCTGGGCGCGCGCAGCGGTGCAGCGGATGGTCTGTCGCGTGCAGCATCTGGCGCCATTGGTCGATGACCCGTGGGTGCGCTAGGACTGTGCCCATGTGGCGGCCATCGCGACAAAATTGCCAGGCTCGAGATGAGCGCAAATGCGCGTCTTGATCGCCAGGCGCCGCACGACATCGCGACGGATCACCGCCTCGCACAACTTCCATTGGTAAGAATCGACACGCCAAGCCGAGAACGCGCTGGGCTTGAATTCGACCCGCCACGCAGGATGCAGGGCCCAATGCGTGCGCCCGTCGCGCGACTTGGCGCATTGCCGGATGCAGTCGCGGATCGCGGCGAGGTCGGTCATGCGACCACCTCTCGCGCCACGTCGATACAAGGCCGCCCGAGTGGGTGCGGCCAGCTTGGGTCAGGAAACCGCTGCCAGAAGATGTCGCTGCGCTGCGATTCACAGGTCACGGCGCCTCCCGTGGCACGCTCGATGGCCGGGCACCGCTCAGATGGGACGGCCTTCAGCCCTTGCGCCCACTGCGACACCATGACTGGATGCACCCGAAGTTCCTCTGCAATCCGCGTCGCGGTTCCACGCTGCGCGCTGGCTAGGTAGGTGGTCAGGTCCATGATGGCGCCTATTATTAGCCATGGGCTTTACGCTTGGCAAGCCCCGGGCCAATTTTCTTTCGCAGCCGCGGGCTATCCAATGTGCGCTGTGAAGACGATCGAGGAAATCCGTCACGCCAATCTGCTGCTGGTCCTGGGTGAGCTAGCCGAGGAACATGGCGAGCGCGGCGCGATCCAGCGCCTTGCCGATGGCATGGGCCGCTCCCACTCGCAACTCAGCCAGATGAAGCTGCGCTCGCCCCACAGCCGGACCGGAAAGCCGCGCGGCATCGGCAGCCTCTCGGCCCGACTGATCGAGCAGGCGGCCGGCAAGCCGCTCGGATGGATGGACAGCACGCATGATGTCGCCATCGACGACGACTTGTTCAACCGAATCTCCGCCATCGTCTCGAAGCAGCTCGACGACAGGATGCCGCCGAGAGCGCCGACGATGGCATCGGCCGTCAACGACCTGGCGCAGCACGACTCGCCGCCGGCCCAGAGCAATGGCAACGTCGTCGCGCACCCGCACTCCAACGATCGCCGCATGACGCCCTATAAGTACCAGCCCGGCGGCCGGCGTGCGCTCGACAAGGCGCCACCACCACCACAACCAGCCCAGCAAGCGGGACGCAAGAAGAAATGACAACGCACACCCGACTCCCAGAGCACATCTCAACCGATTGCACGCAGTCTCTGAAGGACTTGCTTGCCTCGGCCGAACGCGGAGACATCATTGGGTTGTCTGCTGCCGTCATGATGCGCCGAGGGCGCTACTTCGTTGAGATCGTCGGCGCCGCGGCACGCGATCCGGTGCTTTCGTTGGGGATGACCTTTGTCCTGGCCGATGAGCTGCGCGCTATGGCCGCTGACGACCGAACGCCCTAGCGCAGCGCGATCCTTCCCCGCCGCCCGCCACCGTGCGGGCTTTTTCACGTCCTGCAAAATTCTTAGCCCAGGGCTCTTGACAATCGGAAGCCACGGGCTAATACTTCGCCCCATCGCATCACGAACCGATGCGAAGGAGGCAGACGATGGACCGCACAAGGCACCCGACGAAGAAAGGCCCAAAGCACCCGCTGCGCGACGCGCACGGCGCCTTGACGCTGACCGGATCGACCACCGAATTCGTCGACTGCAAGCCTGAGCCGGCGAACCGCTGGTACGAGTTGGGCGGAAGCGCTGGCCCGGATGGATTCACGAAGACCGCGCGGCGCATCTGGCTCGCCGGCATCAGCGCGCAGCGGGGCTATTGACATGGCAACCGCACCGCAATCTTCACCCCTGATCGTGCAGTGGCACGACGGCGGGCCTCTCTGGGCCGGCGACACGACAGAAACGCTGCTGGCCGACACGCGCCGGATCGAACAACAGCGCGCCGCATCCAACGGCACCGGCTCATACTGCTGGAGCCGCGAGCGTGACCGCCAGCTTGCGCAACTTGGCGCCGAGGATCTGGCCGACGAGGTAGCCGAGGTCGGCGCCGAATTGCTGCGCCTGCTGCGCGACCCAGCCAATGACGGCGACGTTGGCCGCATCCTGCGCTTCATCGTCGCCGGCAAGGCGGCGCGGCTGGCCGATATCGCTACCGGACAGAGCAAAGCGCATCACTTGTGGGCGCCGCAGGCAATGGCGCTGGCGATGGTCGGGAGGCAGGCATGAGCACGCTCGGCCACAACATCATCGCGGACCCCGAGCGCGTGACGTGCGCGCCAGAGGTTGACGACGATTGCACCAGCCTGCAGCCGCTCGGAGATGCGACGGCGCTCGTCTGCTACTCGGTCGGCTACGGCACGGTCCAAGTCACGGGCGCATTCGTCGGCGGCGAATTCGTGGACCGCAGCGAATTCAGCGCGTCGCGCGTCGAAGCGTGGCGCTACGACATCCAGCGCGAGTACGACAGCGAGCGCGACGGGAGCTTTGCATGAGCGACGGGACAACAGTCGACGGGACAACAGTCGAATTCGTGGACGGGCTCAACACGCATTGGCGCCTGGTCGTGCAGCCCGCGGTCCACCCAACACCAGACGGGCTTGTCTGGTTCCACGTCTCCGCCGGGCCTGGATCGCTCTGCGCGCACATAACAGTCGATCAGGCCAAGGCGATCGGCGCAGCGCTGACCCTGGCAGCCGAGCAGACCGAGGCGGCGCAATGCTGACCGCCGACGGCAAGCAAGACATCCCGTGGACGATCGTGGATCTGGTCGTCAGCGCGATTTTCCTGGCCGTCATTGCGTGGGTATCGATCACCTGGGGGACTCCATGACCTCACGCGACATCGACCGCCGCCACGAGGCGCAGCAGATCGAAGATCTGGACGAGCCGTGGATTCTTCCGCACATGGGCAACCGGCCAAACGATGCACTGAGGACGACGACGATGGACATCGACAAATTCCGCCGAGCCGAGGCCGACGTGATCCGCAGCTTGTGCCCGCCGTGCACCGGCAAGTGCAATCAAGGCCGGCGCTGCCCAGCGGCCGAAGCGTGCACCGAGATCGGCGCCGACCAGCGGCCGAGCAAGCGGCAGCGCCAGCCGATGACTGGCGTCGATGTGATGTGGCTTGCCATCGGGCTGCTCTGCTGCCTGGCGCTGTGGGCGCTGGCGATTACGGCAGCGATGCCGTTGATCGAACGCGCTTGGCAGTGGGTGCGCGCGCTGGCCGGCTGAACAAACGGGAGGCAATGATGAGCCAAGCCCTTGACACCATCCGCGGCGACATCTGGAGCGTAAGCGATACGTTCAAGGCCATCGGCGGAACCGAGGCGCACTTCGAGGCCGAGGCTGGCTTTGCCATCCAGGCGCTGATGAACAACGAGTACGCGATGGGCGTTGCCATGCGCAACCGCCAGAGCGTCATCAACGCGGTGCAAAATATCGCCGCGATCGGCATCAGCCTGAACCCGGCGCGCAAGCAGGCGTATCTGGTGCCGCGCGACGGCAAGATTTGTCTGGACATCAGCTACATGGGGCTGATGGACTTGGCGATGCAGTCTGGGTCGATCCGCTGGGCACAGTGCGCCATCGTGTATGAACGCGACGAGTTCGCCTTGCACGGTCTGGACAAGCAGCCGAGCCACACCTTCAACCCGTTCTCCAAGGATCGCGGCCCGCTTATCGGCGTCTACTGCGTGGTAAAGACCAGCGACGGGGACTACTTGACGCACACGATGTCTGCCGACGAGGTATTCGCCATCCGTGACAAGTCGCAGTCGTGGATTGCCTTCGTCGCCAAGAAGACAAAATCCTGCATCTGGGTCGACCACGAAGGCGAGATGGTCAAGAAAACGTGCGTGAAGCAGGCGCACAAATACTGGCCGAAAGGCGATCGTTCGGCGCGGGTGGACGCTGCGATCCACTACATGAACACCGAGGCCGGCGAGGGGCTGCCGCAAGAGCACCCGAAGGCCAGCATCGCCATCCCTGCTCTAGTTGGAGCTATGGAGGCGATGCCCATCGACGTTCAGCAGGTGCTGCGCGAGATCGCGCCCGAGGCCGAACGCATCTTCAAGATGGACGGAGAGGCGCAGGCGCTCGACTTCTTGAGGTCGAAGCAACTCGACGACGATGAGACAAAAGCGCTCTGGACGTTGCTGCCGTCTGACATGCGGGCCGCGCTGAAGAAGGAGTCCCAAGGACGCCGCGAGGCCAGCGCGACACTGAAGGCAGCCGCATGATCGCCGATGTGCCTGGGTGCAGGATCGTGCGAGAGGATGATGATGGACAACGACCCCACGAACGCAGCCGGCCCGGCACACTTGGCGCCGCGCCCTGCGCCAGGCCTGCATTTCGATGCGCGCGGCGTGTTGATGCCGATTGAACCTGACCCGTGGGTGCGGCTGATGAAGCTGGCGAACGAGTACACCATGCACATGATGGACGCCGCCTCGCACCAGGCCGAGAGCCGCGCCGACATTTCGCGCACCGCCGCGCTGAAGACGATGGCGCAGATGCGTGAGGTGTTCTTCGCGCACTGCCGCGAAGTGGAGCAGGGAACCCGGCACGCATGCTCGATTGCAGTGTGGATGACGAATGCGGAGGATGCTACTGATGCGCGTGTGGATTGAACTACTGCCGCTATGTCTAGTGCGGTGGCTGGCTCGCAAGAAGTGCGAACGCCTGGCGTTCGGCGACAGAACTATCGTGAACCCAAGGCCGGGGGTGTACTTTGACGCCTAACGTCGCCATCACCGGACCGCGCAGCGGGTCCGGTGCATGAAGTGGTTGGGCGGCTGGTGAACGAAGGCACGGAAGGTGGCGTGTGTTGAGCGGACCGCAACATGAGTGAGCCGATCCAAGTGTGGGGCGTCGCAGTGCTGGCGCCGAAGCAGAAAGCTGCTGCCGAAGCGCATTGCTTCGGCGACTGCGGAAAGATCAGCATGGCCGGCGTGATCGACGACGCGATGACCGGCGGCCTGTTCGTGTGCTGCGAGCCGGTGTGCCCGTACATGGCGCAGGAGATGCCGGGCTACGGCACGACGATGAGTTTCGGCAAGCCGCACACAGTGACGCTTCGGCTCTTGACGCCGCTGGCGGACAGTGAGCCGCCCAACGATTGAGGTCAGCGGCTGGCCCGCCAGGGCCAGTCCGTTGCAGCGAAGGGTTAGGCAGCGCGTGCTGCGACAACGGAGAGGAATATGCCCCAATTGATACTGCACAAGGATGGTGCCTACAACCTATACACCACGGTTGCCGATGGCCCGTGCTACGACGCGGCACTGACCCTTGACGATTTGAAGGAGGTGCTGCGCATGGACGGTGGGCAGCGCGCCATAGACGGCTTGCCGGCCAGGCTTGAACGTGCCCACAAGACGGGGTGCAGTTCCATAGACGGTATGACGCTGCTGGAATGCATCGCCGGCAACCGGGCCGGCCCTGGCGAATCTGAGGTTCCGGCAGACGAATTCATCATACGCTGGTTGACCCTGCCGGCGCCTGATGCGGCGGAGGCCCAGGGTGAATTCGCGTCTGCCTAACGTCGCCGGTAACCGGCGCCCGTAGGGCGTCCGATTGAGCGACCCAGTTAGGCGGCTGGTGGACGAAGCGGAGAAAGACATGAGCAAACTAATACCCTGCAAGCATTTGGACTACCAGGAAGGAAAGTACGGCCCGGACATAGAGTTGCAGCGACTCGGGCCGCCGTATGAGTATGTGCGCTTCTGGAAGCGTGGCGAGCGTTGGACCAACAATGGCCCTGGTCACGATCAGAACCCAGCGAACGTGCAGTTCTGCGGCCAGGGCCGAGGGCAGATCAACTCGATCCTGAACTGCTACGACGGTTCGCAAGGGCATTGCTACGAACCGCAGCAAGCGGCCTAACGTGGAGTTGAGCCGCTGACGGCGGCGCTACAGGAGCATGAAGATGGAACACAGCAACCCGCCGACGGCTGTCGGCTCGAACGCAGGGTTAGGCCTGCGCGCGTGGCTGCTGGAGCGCTACGAAAGCGCAATGGCGATTGCTGCCCGCAAAGCCACGCCGGACAAGGCCGAATGGATGGCAGACGCTGCTTATTTCAAGGCGGCCGTCAAGGCGCTGGACGGCCGCGCGGATGCGATTGCAGCCGAACGCGAGAAGTGGCGCGAGCTGGCGCAGCGCGTGGCGCACGAAGGAAATGCGCGCGGTCTTGAAGGGCTGAAGGTGCGCTGCACGATCGGCGAATCTGGGGCCGTGGTGTCCTGGGAAGTTGACCGCAGGCCTAACGTCGGAGCTAAGGCGCCGACGTAGGGCCGCAGGCCCGTAGGAGGTCGCGCTTGAGCGACCAGTTAGCCGGCTGGTGCCGCAGCGAAAGGACAGCGATGCGAGACGACTACTACCTGATGGACCCGCCACCCGCAGAAGCCGTGGAGGCGTGCCCTTGCTGCGGCAGCAGCGCCCGCGTGTGGGTGTACGCCGAAGACCCGACCATGCCGGTGACGCGCGTGGTGATGTGCGACCACAGCGGCGACATTGGCCCACGCGATTCGCTGGTGTACGAGGGTTGCCTGTTGCAGATGCCACCGGACGACTTTTACCGCGAGACGGGCCGCGATGCGGTGCGGTACTGGAACGAGTACGCGAAGGCACTGACGGCGACCCAGCGCGCGAACCGCTGGAAGACGGCCCAGGTGCTGCGCGAGCCGCAAGCCGGCTAACGTAGAGGTAAGCGGCCCGAAACGGCGCTGATGAACTATGCAAAACGAACCAAACTTGCCCGCCGTTGCGGGTCCGCTTGACCGCCGGGTTAGGCCGCTGATTGAGCGCCTGCGGGATGCTGCGCAAGGGGTTGACTTAGGCGCGGACGGCATGGGTTGGAGCCCCGACCCCGCGTTGATGCGCGAGGCCGCAGACGAACTTGAAGACCGCGCCGAAGCCGCAGAAGACTGGAAAGAACGCTGGCGCCACGAACGCACGCACGGTTGCCCGCATTGGGGAAACCACACTAGCGATGGACGTGACCGGGTGTGCTGGTACGGCGGGCGCGATAGGTTTGAGCGTGACGAGAAGACGATTCGCTGCATCGTGCAGTGGCTTGAGCAGAACCAGCCCGACGTGTTCAAGCGCGGACTGTGGGACGCGCTGAATGCGGCTGCGGCCTAACGTTGGAGCTAACCGGCAATGACCGGCGCCGCAGAACTGACCGAAGCGCGCGAAAGCGACCCGCCGGGCATTGTCCGGTTCAGTGACGGGTTAGCCCGCGCCCGCACGGTGGCCGCCCTGTTTTGCCGCGCCGACAGCGTTTACAAGACACTGCCGGGCGTGGACGTGTACGACGCCGAGCGCGACGCGCGCACCTACGACGGCCCGCACCCGGTTGTTGCGCACCCGCCTTGCAGGGCCTGGGGCCGGCTGCGCACTTTTGCGAACCCGCGGCCGGATGAACGCAATTTGGCGCGCTTGGCCGTGGCGATCGTGCGCGAATTTGGCGGCGCGCTGGAGCACCCGGCTGGGTCGACGCTGTGGGATGCCCAACGCTTGCCGGCGATTGGTGACGGTGAGGACGTCTTCGGAGGCTGGACGACCGGCGTGCATCAATGGGATTTCGGCCACCGAGCGCAGAAGCCGACGTGGCTGTACATCGTTGGATGCCGTCCGTCCAACGTCCCGGAGTTGCCGGCACTCAAACTTGGCGAGGCATCGCATGTGATCCAGACACGGAAGCGGGAGGATTACCGCCCGCAGGTGACGAAGCCCGAGCGTGAGCACACCCCTGCCGAGCTGGCCGAATGGCTGGTGGAGCTGGCGCGGCGCTGCCATGTGCGGGCTAACGTGATATAGGGCGCAGAAGTGTCTACCTATCTCCCAGATTTGCCTAGCCCTAGCCATGTTTTGCGGCGGCGTGGAAATGCCTAGCAGTGGCGAGATGGCGCTGATCCTGGGCGCCGACGAGCTTGCCGACCTCTGCGGTACGCGCCGGGCTCAGCGTCAGCGCGCGTGGCTTGAAGAGCGCGCGATCCCGTGGCGCGAGGGATCGGCAGGGCGTATCCAAACATGAGAAATAACGTATGAGCCTGATGACACAAGCGATGGTTTTCGAGCGCTACGGCGCGCGCCTTGGAGTCGAGGCGCTCGCCGAACTGCTCGGCGTCAGCAAAGGTGCGCTCTATAACCAGTTCAGCGCCGGGACTTGCCCGGTGAAGACCTATCTCGATCAAGGGAAGCGCTGGGCCGATTACCGCGAGGTCGCTCGGCATCTGGACGAATGCGCGAAGCAGGCCGCGTGAGGTCTTCCGGTTTCAGTTGCGTGTAGCGCTTCAGATTTCTCCAGTCCTTGTGCCCCGTGACCAGCGCCACCCGCTCGATAGTCATACCGTCCTCGAACATCCGCGACGTTCCTTCATGCCTCATGTCGTGCATATGAAGATCAGGTATCGACAGCGCCTTGCACGTCTCAGTGAAATATTTGCTGATCGTCTGCGGATGTATTGGGAATACCCGCCCGTCTTCGGACTCCGGCTGTCGCAGCGCCAAGGCCATCGCGCCGCCAAGCAGCGGCACGCGCTCCAATGCCTTGCCCTTGCGCGGATGCTTGCGCCAGACAGGGACGATGCTCGTTCGCTGATCGATGTCCGAGCGCAGGATCGCGCACACCTCGCCTCGACGCATCGCTGTCATGGCAGCGAAGACGACGGCGTCCGCGTACACGTCGCCGTAGTTGGCCCGGATATGCCCAACGAGGGCCGTCAACTCATCTTCAGTCGGCCGGCGCTCGCGCTTGCCGCCACCACCGATCAGCCGAAGATGGGTCAGCAACGGCCGCGCCGCTCCAACGATGTCGGGCGGCGTGATGCGCAGCGCCGCGGCGCCGTATCGCATGGCGGTGCCGAGCTTCGATACATCCATGTTGACGGTGTACGGCCCGGCGCCTTCCTCGCGCCGCATGGTCGCATAGTCCACCAGATCATCGGGCCGCACGGCAGCCAGCCGGTGATGCCCGAGGCCACGCTCAAGCGCCTTGAGCATGTAGTGCTCGTTGCTGCTGTCGCTGATCGGCCGCGCCTTGTCCCGCAGTCCTCGGTAGGCGCGCAGCACGTCGGAGATGGTCAGCGCGCCCAGCGTGGCGCTGGTGTTGCCGGCGTCCATGTCGGACTCGACCTGCCGCGCCCATGCCTGGGCCTGACCCTTGGTGTCGAAGGTTTTACACTGGCTCTTGAAGCCCCTGCGCCTGACCAGCGCACGCCAGCGCCCGTCCCGGTTGATGATGCTCGCCACCGTATCCACCCCCGTATCGCGCCGTACCGCGGAGCGCATGGTACAGGATGCGACAACATGAGCGCCAGCCATAGACGGCGCGGATCTCGCAGGGTAGACTACCGGGTAAGCCGCCGTAGTTCAATGGGTCTCTCTCATAGGTGCGTGCGGCTGGCTGTATCACTTCCGTATCGCCCATGAGAGATGAGATCAGACGGGCCTCACCGCTAGAGCGTTTCGAGGCGTCGTGCTCTAAGTACATCGTCGCGCCTAGCGATTTGCCTCGGCTAGTGCTGCCGGTCGTAGACGGCCCGGAACGCTCTGGCGTGTACTTCCTCTGGGGCGAGGATGATGCGCTGCTCTACGTCGGCGCCAGCGGGTCAATCATCACGCGCATGGCACAACATCGTTGGGCCGGGCGTATTCCATTCGTCGCCTTCAGCGTGCTTGACGTTTACATCAACGATGGCTTCCCGTGGCATGAGTTCGTAGAGAGCGCCTACATCTTCGCTCTTGACCCGCCGCTCAACACGCTCAGACGCAGGTTCCAATTCAAGGGTGAGCAGGCGATGCAAGACGCCATCGCAGCGGCGTGGAGACAGTCATGACTCAAGTTTTCGGGGCCGGCACTGGCGGTCGCAGCGCGGGGCGGCGCTCCACCGCCCACCGCTGCGTTTCCCATGCGCTCTCACAGCACGCCGGCCCCACCATTCTTCCCACGGAGGTGATGATGATGAGCGACAGAGAACTGCTTGAACTCGCGGCGAAGGCGGCGGGGATTGAATTTTCATGGATCAACAACGATGGCGCTCGACTTGATCGCAAGCCTGGGATCATGCAGCCGTATGTACGATGGAATCCCCTCACCGACGACGGCGACGCGCTGCGGCTGGCGGTGACGTTGGGCATGGCCATCTACTGCCCACACTCGCTGTCAGCGTTCGCCGGAGCCGGGGAATTGCTTGAGCGCATCGGCGACGACCCCTACGCCGCAACCCGCCGCGCCATTGTCCGCGCTGCCGCTGCGATGGCGCCAAAGGAGACAGCATGACCCCCGCACAACGCTCCGAGGCGCTGCGGCTGATCGAGCAGATCGAAGCGACGTTTGGCTCGCGCTGGCTGTTCTTGCACGAGACTGTCGCCTTGCTCCGCGCCCTCGTCGCCCAGGTGGATGCGCTAGCAGCCGAACTTGACCTGCGCCGCAAGTCCGGAATGGCGTCAGACCGACTGCACAACATCTGCCAAGCACTCGAGGAAGAAGCCGCGAGCAGCGTGTTCTCACGCGAAGAATGGGATCGTATCGACGCTGAAAATGTGGCGCTGGGAAAGGAGGTCGAGACACTCCGCTCGGACGCGCGGCGGTATCGCTTCTGGCGCAAGTTCTACCGCAGCCAGTTTGCAATCAACGGTCACCGCTCACTGCGATTCATGCCAAGCAGGCCGGCAGTCGACGTCGCCGGGCCTGATTACGGGGCCGTCGTGGACGCCGCCATAGACGCCGCGATTGCGAAGGAAACGCCATGACCGATGCGCTGCCGCCGCAGTTGTTGCCCGACTCCCTCCTAGACCGCATCGGCGCATACGGCGCCGCGCGCAGGGATGGAGAACTCGAACGACTTGAACTGTGGACGCACGTACTTAGCGGCATCAAGGACTACGCCAGCGCCTACGCCGAGCAGGCTGTCGCAGCAGAGCGCGAGCGATGCAGCGCCGAGACCATTGAAGCAGTGATGCGCGAGCGAGCCATGCTGATCAGCTGGAACAGTTCTCACGGCCTGACTGCCGACGAGACCGAGCGGCTTGATTGGCTGAACGCAGAAGCGCGGCGACTCTCGCCGCGCGTATCGCCCGAGATGACGGTTGCCGTCGAGGCGATACGTGCGAGCCTCGCAGCGGACAAGCCATGACCCCACGCCAGTCCGAATGCCTGGGCACGATCCGCCGCTGGATACGCGCCTTCGACGAAGCGCCCGAGCAGGCGGCGACGGTGGCGTGGTTGTGGCCCGGAGCCGACGATGGACTGTGCTTGGTGGTGCCAAAGGGCGGGTGATCGGTGCGCCCGGCCGGAATTGAACCGGCACGCCTTCAAGGCAGGGGATCTAGAGCCCCCCGTGTCTTCGTTCCACCACGGGCGCCACACAGCGCGCTTCCTATGGACAGGAAGCGCCGGCTCAGCGACAATCACGCCCTGCCGGGCGCAACCCCGGCAGGGTGGTTAGGCGCTATGTCAGTTTGGTGGCGATCCGCACCGTTCTCGCCCGTCTTAGGGGCGCGATTCGTGCCGGGTAGCTAGCCCACATACACGGTTCCTTTCCTCAAACGTCCTCGGAGGACATCAGTTGCACAAGGCGACCGGTTGCACCCGGTCGCCGCCCTTTTTGCGATCCTCATTGGCGTTGTCCTGAGTCGGACGGCTGAGTTCGAAGGAAGTACAGCTTTCCTTCTCGGCGCAGGATGCCCTTGGACTTCATCGACACGCCGAAGGCGCCCAGCCCGAAGCCAGGTCGACCGAAGGCCCTTACAGATCCCGACGCCTGACAGGCGTGAAGATCCTTCCGATGCGATCCAGCAGCGCCAGGCCAGCCTCGGTATGGCGCAGGATGAAGCTGACCGCAATCGCGATCACCCCGATACGCGATAGGCCATGAGAGCGCAGCAGTCCCGTCACATCAGGGTAGCCTCCCGTCGCCGCATCGATCAGCAGGGATGCAGAGCCGATGTGCCCGATGCATGCCAGCGCCAGGCCGAGCCGGGTCAGCAGATTTTCGGCGCCTTTGCAGTGCAGCGCCGCGAACACGCAGAACAGCGCGATCGTGATCGAGCCAGCCGCGTTACCGAGCATCAGCGCTTTGTCGATCATTTGCCGTCACGCCGCGGGAAAATGCCCTCGATGATCGCAACCACGAGCTGTGGCCAGTCAACCCGCTTTATGCCATCCGCCGCAGCCAGGTAGATCGACACGCCGAAGGCGCCCAGCCCGAAGCCGATCAGCGTCTGCGTCGCGACGTCGTCCAGGTGCAGCCAGCGCACCAGCCAGGGCGCGCAGAACCCCGCAACCATCATGCCGATCAGCCAGTTGAAGAACCGTTCCGCCCACGTCGTTCCGACCATCGCTTTGAGCCCCAGCAGTGCGCCAGCGGCCCCGGCGACGAACGGGTTTGCGGACCACTCGGCCCACCGGCTTTCATCGCCCTGCATCGCGGCCTCTTGTTGGTTTTGGTTGGATGACGGCGGCGATCGCCAGCAGTGCGCGGGCTGCTGACTTGATTGCTCCGATCACTTGATCACCCCCCACGTCGCACAGTCGCTGGTGTAGTACACCGTGTTCGCCGCGTTCGCGTTGTCAACCGTGATCCGCACATTGCGCACCCCATCGACAAGTTGCCCGAGCGCCTCAACTGCGCAGTATGTGCCGGCGGCAATGGCCGGGCCGTTCGTAACCGTGCTAGTCGCGCGGGTGTAAGCGAATTTGCAGCCATTCCATAGCAGCTTGGCATCGAAATTCCATGTGCCGAGCAAATCGTTAAACCCGGCGTTGTCTGCAATCTTGAACTGCGTTCCGACTGAGGTAACTACCGTGCCGCTCAGGTTATACCAAGCCTTGCTGTTAGCTGAATCTGCCCCGGTATTTTGGTTGCCGACGATTTCAAATTGCGTCTTTGACAGCGTGACGCCAGGCGCACCCGTGTACCCAAGCGCGCCGCAGCCGCTGAAATTGCCTTTGTTACCGCGCAAGACGATTCTCGTCGTACCGGCCGCCGCCTCGGTCTGACTCGTGTCAACCTCGACGACAGCACGACTGAATATGGCCGACCCTGCCAGCGCGCCGAAACTCTGGCATTCCAAGCCTTCGACCGTGCATTCGCCGCCGAGCGATGCTGCATTCGAGACTATGACAGCCGCGTACCGCACCATCGCGACCTCTGACCGAAGTTCTCCACCTCGCACAGCGTAACTATTCGGCCGTGCCGATCCGTTGAGCTGGAGCGCGATCGGATAGAAACTGGCATCTAGCGGCGATGTGCCACCATTCTTTCGGTACTCGAACATCGGTTCGATGATCTTCCCAGCGCCGCCGGTCTGCATGTCGATGTCGACCGTAGCGATGCTGACCACCAGTTGCCGGTAGCAGCGAGGTCGGTAGATTTCGACCTCCTGTGCCTGCACCTTGATGCTTCGCCCCTGGCAGTCAACGCAGACCGGATCATTGATCTGCGCGTAGCCGGCCCGCGCTTGGTATGTCGTCCCTGTCGCGTAGCCGAACACCCGGATGCCATCAGCGTCCGCCGTCGCCCCGGTGCACAGCACGTTCGCCACATAGGGGCTATCGATCGTGCACTGGCCCTGAAAGTCGCTTACCGTGATCCCACAACAGACCCCTGCTGCAGTGTTGGTGCGAGACACGTTGTAGACGATCGGATGATCCAGATGCACAGTCTCATATCGGCCGTAGACCGTGATGCCAGAATTTTCGGCAGCGCTGGAAGCGTCTGTGTTCTTGCAATTGATCGCCTTCACGTTATCTATCGAGATGACACCGGACCAGCTCGCCGCAAGATGCCTGATGAATAGTCCGTTTGCAGCTTTCGATGCGCAATCGATCGTGAGGTGGCCGCCCTTGACCGACGCATTGTTCGCTGCCGTGGTGTAGCAGCCGATGACGGTCGTGAACCCAGTCGAGCCGGCGTCGACAGTGATCGTCACGTCGCCGTCGCAGCGGATGTGCAGCGAGCCAGCGGCGATCGACACGTCAGAGCGCGAGGCGGTGATCGGCCCGCTGATCGTGTAGGCGCCGGTCAGCACCACCGTTCGGCCAAGTGGGATTGCGTAGTCGAAGCATGCCTTAAGCTCGGCCGTCTCGTCGCCTGACCCGACCGCACCAAAGTCCTTGGCGTGCACCTCATCGCGCATCTTGTCCTGCGCAGAGCGAGTCACAGCACCGGTGCCGGACTGAACGAACACGACCGCGTCGGCCGTCGAAGCGCCTGCGTCGTATGCTGCAGCCACGGCCGACGCCACCTCAGTCGCCGTGAATGACGACACCTCGACATCGCCAGTCAGCGCGTTGAATACCGGCATCAAGTCCAGCCGATTGGCTGCTGTTGGCAGCGTCGCAGACGCCCCCCCAGTATCAGACGGCGGAAACTGGATCGCGCGACTGACGTTCTCGATCGTCTGCTGGTCAACCATCGTGAGACGGTCCAGCGCTGTCTCATGCGTCTCGGCCGGAAATGGATCGCCCTCTACGTAGTCAACTTCCTGCAGCGGGTCGACGTTGCGCAGGATCGTTATCAGCCCGCCAGAGGCATAGGCTGTGACCGTGGTAATCGAGCCGCCGGCCGGGTCGGCGGCCCCGCTGACGCTGTAGTCCGTCGTCAGCGTGAGAGTCGCCTCGATGCCATCGTCGTCGGTGTAGGTGACGGCCAGGTCGCCGTCGGCCAGAAAGTAGAACGGGACCGTGAATGGCCCCGTTGTGCCGTTGGTGGAATACTGCGCGCGGCGCGAGGTCGACTCGACGGTCATCTGATGGCCCTTGTAGACCCCGCGAGCATCGCGGGGACGGGCCGGAACAGATTCCTAGCGCCTGTTCAATCTGGGCAGTAATCCTTCCACTGCCATGCCTTGAGCCCGATGTGGCTTACGAGCTTGCTGGCGTCATGGTCCAGCCACGGCACGAACCCGGCGGCGCGCGCGCGCCGAAAGAACGCCTCGTCTTCCTCCTGGGTGCGGTCGTTCTCTGCATCGTAGATCGGCACGAACCACGGGCGAGGCGTGCCCTTCAGAACCTCGCAGTCGATCAGTGCGACGCCCATGCCACAGAACGCCACGGCTTCGAGGTTGGTGGACGCTTCCTCGGTGGCGATGCGCGTGCCGTCGAAGTTGACAGCGACGAAATGCCGGCAGTCGTCGGTCTTCACCAAGTAGTTGACGCACACCATCTGCTGCCGTCGGCCGAGCAGCGCATCTAGGATCGTTGGCGCGAACGTCATGTCATCGTCTATGTACAGGATGTGGGTAAAGCCACCTCCTAGCGCCATCTTTGCCAGCTTCTCGCGGTTGTCGTGGATCACGCACCCCTCGACCACGCGCAGCGCGATCGACAGCGGCTCGCCGTGGCGCGACGGTGCGCCCTTGCTGGCGCAGTAGCCGATCAAGCCGATCAGCGACAACGTGAAATCCATCCGCGCTAGCCCGCGCGACGGGATAGAGATCATGACCTTGATATTCACCTAGCCCCCTACCGAGTGCGCCATGTCCGGGGCGCGATCCGGCTGCATACTGTTCGGGTTCCACCAGTAACGCGTGCCCCAGTTCTGCATCGCTCGCTGCTTCATGCGCCCGAGGAAGCCGGGCGACGCGGCCTCGTTGAGCTGGTTCATAAACCCGTGATCGATGAGCGGGCGCAGCCACCACAGCGACGCGCCTGGCGTGTTGGACTTGATCCAATTCATGGCCTCGGCAGCCGCGTGCGTGTCCTTGCCCTCGGCGTACTGCCAAGCGTTCTCGATGCCGAGCTTGCCGACGAGCTCAGCCACCGCACCAGCCGCGGGGCCGGCGTAGTTCTTTACCATCGTTGTCGCGGTGTCTGTTCCGTTGTTCTGCGGGTCGATCAGGAACAGATCGCCGGCAACGCCCAACGCACCGCCAGTTGCGAGCGCCTTGGCCCAGAATCGTGGCTTCTTCATGTCGATCGGGTCTTGCCCTGACAGGATCTGCTTGGACTGCACGGTAATCGCGCCAAGCGCCATGAGCGACGCCGTGAGCGCCATGCCGTAGGCGTAGCGATTAGCCAGAGCCGGCCCGCCATCCGCGCCACCCTCCATCGCGCGTGACCAGTGACGGGTCAGCATGGAGATCGGAAACGCCTTGAACTGCATGACCGTGCGGGCCAGTTCCCCGGCCATCGTACCGGCCTCCTTGCCGCCCAATGTCGTGATCGCGCGCGTGCGAATGTCCGGGTTCACGACCGCGTATTCGCTCTCGTCTTGCACGAAGCCGAGCATGCGGGTTGCCAGATTCGGCGCGCCAGGATCGCCTGTGGCGACGATAGCGTCAGGGGTAAGCATCTGCCGGCCTTTGAAGTCGGTCGGCTGGACCTTGTTCATGGTCGCCCAGTCCTCAGGTGTGAATCCGGCGCGCGTTAGGTGCCGCTGGTCGAACTCACTGAGCGCGTTCCAGTCCTTGCCCGCCATCTCCATCAGCTTGGCGTTGAAGGTCATCTTGAAGCCCTGCCGCAGCCCATCCGTCCATGCGTTGAGCAGCGACAGCTTCATAGTCGCATTCGACAGCTTGCCAGTCCATCCGCTGCCGATGAAGTCGCCAGACCAGCGGTTAAGCCCATTAGTCAACGCCTCGGCGATCATGCCGTGCGACGACATGAACTCACTCGCGTCTGAGTGCTTGCCAGCGTTCAAGGCGATGTCCTTGAGAAGTTTCCAGTAGCCGAGTCGGTTGTAGCCCGTCGTCACGACCAACGTCCCCAGGTCGGCAAAGGACGTGAGCACCGCGGCGCCGAGCTTCGACGCCGACATGAGGTTTCGGACACCGCCGAATGTGGCAGCGATGCCATCTGATTCCGGCATCCCGACGCGCCCGCTGACGATGTTCCACATCGTTTCTGGGTTGACCTTGTTCCAGCCGACGAGTTTTCCGGGCTGGGTCTTGTCAGCGAGCGCCGTAAGGTCGAACTGCAGCCGAGCCTGGGCCGCCGGGTCAGGTCCGTAGCGCTCGACCAGCCCGATGTCGCGCGCCATGCCGTGCACATGCCGCGCCATCGCATCGAACATCGGCCCACGGCCGAAGTCCTTCATGTAGGCCAGATAGGCGTCGCCGTCCTTGAAGTGGATCTGTCGTTCGTCCTGGCCGCGGTTGGCTCGCTTGCCGGTGCCTTTGAACTGCCCCGGCTCGGTCTTGTTCTGGCCCTCGGTGGTGATCGTTTCCCATGCCTTGCGCAGCATGTCGCGCACTTGATCGTCGCTCATGCGCGAGCCGTCGTCGTTGACGTACTGTCGACGGTCGAGCAGCGGCAGCGTGCGATCGGCCCAGGCTTCCGGCCCGGCCTTGCGGACGGCCGCTGCGTCGTGCGGCTGCGGCACGTAGCCATAGGCCAACTTGCGCACATCTCCGCCGGCCGCGTTGAACCGCTGGCGCATGCCCTCGATCGTGTCGAGCCAGGTCTGCGCACCGAGCTGCGCCTCCTTGTTTCCCGTGGAACCGTCAGCGCTGGCGAACAGCTCGCGCACGAAGTCGCGCGTCATCATCGGGTTCTCGGCGTCGAAGACCTTCATCAGAATCTGGCGCCCGACACCTGCGCCCTTGGTGTTGCCCAGCGCCTCGATCGTCGCCATCATCCGCCCCAGCGCTTCGTGCGCAATGGCCTTGATGTAGTGGCCGGTATGCGTCAAATCTGCCTTCAGCGCCTCGGCGCGCGTGCCATCGTGGCCCTTGGCGTCGGTGAAACTGCCCTGCAGCCGATCAATTCGTTGGCCCGTCTCGGCTGTGAGAATGATCTGCCGCTGCGCGTTCTCACGATCTTTCGCCGCCTTGGCCCGGATGTCGGCCATGACCAGATCGGCGGCGCTCCGAAATCGATCCTGCGCTGTCATGGACGACACCGCCTGCGGGTCTTGCCGAGCCATGCGTCGCTGCGCCGCAGCAATTCTGGATTCCAGGTCTGCGAGCTGGTTGGATGTAAGCTTCGCCCTTCCGGCCGCCTGTGCCGCGGCCTGGACGGCTTCTTCGCACTGCTTCAGCATCGCATGTACTCCCTGGCGCTCGTCGCGCTCGTCGCGCTCGGAAGCATCGTCTGGACGGCATCGCTTGTGCTTGCAATGACCGGCGGAAATTGGCGCGCGACGTGGCATGCCGCGCGCATGTTCGCGCTGTTCCTCGCCGCGCTGTCTTCCCCGGCGCTGCTGCTGCTAGGCGTCGCCTTCATCTTTCGCTAGCCAGCGAAGGCAGCCCCGGCGGCGAGCGCGCATTGCGTAGCCGCTTGGATCAGCCCGACATCGGACACGTCGAGCGCGTGCTGCTCGTCGGCCGCGCGTAGCGCATCTGCCAACCGCATCGGCTCATCGTATCCAGGGAGTGTGACGAGCTGATCCGGGCGCTCGATCTTGAGTTGTTCGATGCGCGCGGCATGGTCAGGAACTAGCGCTTCGCTTTGAGCCTTGGCGGCCTCGGTCGTCTTTTCCACGTCTGCCGCAGTCGCCGGCCGGGTGCTGGTGCGCAGCGATTCCTCCAGCCCGGCGTGCGATGCGCCAAGCGTCTCGACGTGCTTTGCCACCGCCTGCTTTGCCGCGTCGGCGGCTGACACGCCAGATGCCCGCAGCGCTTCCGTGGCCTGCGTGATGACGCGATGATCGTCTGGAGTGAGTAGCGCGCCGGCACGGCCCAGGCAGGTTGTGAGGCTCGGCATCAGGCGATTTCCTCGATGGCGAAGATGGCGGCGAGCATAAGGTAGACATCCTCCAGATCGTCTGGCGTCAAACGGCGGCGGCGGCCACGGGGCCATGTGAGGCCGGCGGCTTGCGATGTGTCGTCAGCGTTCGTCGCCGCGGCCGATCCTTCGTTGACGATCGGCGCAACCTCGACGGTGCTGTAGTCGTCGTTGTTCGTCGTGTTGCTTGAGCCTTCGACAACCATCCCGCCGTATGACGCAGATGTGTCGTCGTTGTTCGTCGTGTCGGACGTGCCCTCGATTGGCATCGTCCCGGCTGCGGCCGACGTGTCGTTCGCATTGGTCGCTGCGCTCGCGCCAGAGACGATGGGCGAACCAGCGGCCGTGCTGGTGTCGTTGGCATTGGTGCGAGCCAACGTGCCGACGATCGTCGTCGTGCCGCTCGCGCTCGCCGTGTCGTTCGCGTTCGTCGTGGCGAGCGTGCCAGCAACGACGGGCGCACCAGCCGCGCTGCTCGTATCGTTGGCATTCGTCGTCGCAGACGTTGCCGTGATCGTCGCCAGCCCAGCCGTGACGACGAACGGCTTGCCGCCGAATGCGTAGTCGAGCGTGCCATCTGCGCCAATGCTGGCGCCGGCATTGATGTCGCACGCGGGCTGACCAGCAAACGCTGTATCCAGCGTCTCAAGGTCAACCTTTGTGAGCAGGCTCATTGGCTCGCCGTGAAGTCGTCAATCCACAGGCTGTTCGTCGTGCCCGCGCCGTCGTATGCCTCGAAGGTGACCTCGACCACTCCGTCCGCGGTCGGTGTGAACGTTCGCGTGTACTGCGTCCAGGTATTCGCGCTCGGCGTGCAGTCGGTGTAGGCGTCGGCACCGACCCCAGCGATCTGCCCCCCCTTGACCATCAACCTGCCCGCGATGTTGGTCGAGTCGCGCCGCACGTAGATCGTCAGCGTCACCAGCGAACTGGCGCTGCATGCGACCTTGGCGACGGATAGCACAAGCGGGTAGAAGGTGCTGCGCGCCGTGCTGGTCGGGTTGAACTTCCACGAGTATCCGCTGGCGGTGTTTCTCTGGTCGGTGGCCTGCGCGATCGTGCCGCCGTCGATGTAGAGCTTTGCGCCGCCGCCGTTCAGGTTGTTGATGTAGACGCCTGTGCCAGAAAAGTTCGTCGCCGCTGACGCGATCGTCGAGTCTGTATCGGTGCATGTGCCGCCGATGATGAAGTCGGTGGATGCCGACTCAAACGTGCCGCTAGAGTTGTCCGATGCGACGACGTTGCTGAATCGCTTCGTGCGCGTAGTTGCCCCGGCGTTTGCGCCATATCCGCCGTTGTTCTTGAGTTCGACGTAGCTGAGGTCTATGCTGGTCAGAACGCCAGAATTACCGCCGTAGCCATGCGACGTGTTGTTCGACATCGCCACGCAGCGGCCGGCAATTCGCTGCGTATCAGCGCCGGCCGATATTCCAACGCCGGTATTGTTCGACGCCACGAACCCGGCGAGTTCATACACATAAGTCGAGACGGCAGCCACCGACAGGGAGCTGGTGTTCGAACCGACTGCATGGCAGTTTTCCAGGCGAGCGCTGCCGCCGGATACTGAATTAAAGAACCCGTTATTGCAGTTGACTGAGTTCAGATTCGACAGCGTGAGGAACGACTTGCCGTTGCAGTCGTACATGGTGCCGGTAGACCCCTGTCCGCTTAACCACGTCTCGCCAGACTGCACGGTCATGTTGGTCCGGTCCCAACCACCGGAGAACGTCAGCCGTGCGGAGGCCGATCCCGAATCCTGAAACGCACCGAGGATCGCCGTCGTACCAGACTGCGGTGTCAGCAGCAGCGGCTCGCGCTTGTATGTGGTGACCGTCTCGGTCGTGCCGCCATAGCCGCGACCGGAACTCGCCAGCGTGCCAGGGCCGCTGTCGAGCAGGATGGTCGTCCCCCTGATCGACTGGATCGGATCCCACGTCTCCTCGAGCGAATCACAGGTCCACGTCAGCGCGCCGTCCGTGACCGTGGCTCCGATGTCGGTCGGCCACGTCGGCTCGCTGCTGCCGCTGCTACCGCCACCGCCGGCCGTGACCTTGTAGCGGAACCCGTTCCTGTTCGGCGAGGTGGGCTTGCGGATGTCGTTCGAGGCGTAGGTGGTGCTCGCCGCCCAGTTGAGATTCCAGACCTTGCCGATGAGGCTCTGCAGGCTCAGGGAATCGGCGCCGCCGGCAGTCTTGCAGGCGATGATGTTGTCGGTCAGCACCGTGACCGCGCCAAAGTCTGCCGCCACGTACAGCGCGACCGACTGGATCGATGCGCCGAGTGCCCCGGCGTTGTCCACCGTCACCGGCATCCACACGTTCGCCACGGGCATTGCCGGCAGATTGAACGTGTTGACCGCGGTGACGCCAGCGTTGTCGCTGCAGAGCTTGATCTGAAGCTGCCCCGCAGTGAATGCGGCGTTGACCTGAATCCACAGGCTGATCTGCTGGTACGCCGAGAAGTCGGTCGCCGACATCGCCTTATACGCGGCCAGGCCCGTTACGAACCCCACAGCGATGGCGTTGGAGGCAGATAGGCTCCCCTCCTTGCGCGTGCTGCTCGTCGTGCTGGTCACATTGGCGCTGGCCGTCCACGCCGACTCGCCGGTATCGATGTCGGCTGTGACTGCCGTCGTCAAGGTGACCGTCTTGCTCGCCTTCGTCCACGTCGCCGTTTGTCCGAGCGAGGTCGGATCGACGCTTGCGATCGTGCGGATCGTGTCGCCCGCGGTGATGCGCCCGTTCGTCGCGCCAGAGCTGAACGTCTTCCAGGCGTCTGCCTTATTCATGCCGCCGCGCGGCGTGGCGGTTCCGCTGGCGTCGGCGGTGGCCTGCCAGACGGTGTTGTCGAGGTCGAAATTGTCAGCATCGACGCGCGTGATCGAGAAGGCGTCGTTGAGCCACGCCGAGAACAGCGTCAGGTCAACGACGGCCCCGGTGACCAAGCCGTGGGCCGTTTTGTTGATGCGCGCGATCGTGCCCGATGGATTGCTCGCCGTGCAGGAGGTAAGCGCCGTGCGCGCGCTGTCTGACCCCGAGATCGGGTCGAGGTAGAAGGTCGCGTTGGTGTATGCCATCTATTCCCCCGCCACCGCCTGCAGCGCAGCCCATTGGTCGACGTACGACCACACTTTACGGGTTGCCCTCGGTGATCGTGAACGAAGTGATAGAAACAGGCTGTGTGGCGGTGATGCTAGTCGTCGTCAGGTTCAGGTCGCTGCCGCTGGTGCTGACGTTGCCGTCGATCACCTGAGTCCCTCCCGAGGTGACGATGCGGAACCACGTCGCCGTGCCCGTCGCGTTGGCGCTCGAATCCTGCGTGATGCTGTTCAGCGTCAGAACACCTGCTGATGCACTACCCGCGAACGGCGTGCCGCACGTCAGCTCTGCCAGCAGCGTGGTCGCGGTGCCGCCTGTTGCCGGCCGGCTGCCGTCGTAGATGCGCAGCAGCGCGGCATTGCCGGCCGCGGCAGTGATCGCGTCTAGCATCGTGTTGCGCAGCGTGACGTTATAGGCAAGTGCCATGAGATCGACTCCCTTCAGAGCTTGGTGATGAGCATCTCGCGGTCGGGCACGCCCGGCGCGTTTGACTTCATGACGACGCGCCACTGCGCGCCACTGTCCCTAGGCATCGGCTGCACGGTCACGGGCGCCGGCTGCACGTTGACCTTGACCGTAGGTTCAGGGAACTTGATCGCAGCAATCGCGCTGCCGATGGTTGCTGCACCGTCAGGCTTGGGCCGCTCAAGCAACATCACGGCATCGCGCAGCGCCTGGCCGATGGTGGCAAGCGACGCACTCACCGCGTCCAACGTATTGAGCTCGGCGCTGCGGTTGCGCAGCGTGGCGAGCAACTTGTCGATCTGGTCGAGCGGGTCAGCCATCTAGGCACTCCAGCAGGGATTTAAGGATGGGCAAGCGCTTGCGGATGCTCACCATGTCGGCCTGCGCGGACTTGCGCCCGACTTCATCCAACGGGATCGGAGTGCCGACTTCGATCGTTCGCGCGCCAGCGGCTTCCAGCTCCGCTGCCCTCGGCGCTGCCGTGTCGGGCAGATCGGAGTGCGCCACGGTCGGCACGTCTGGCCGCTCTCCCGCGCCGATGGCATCAATCGCGCGAAACATCTCCAACCGGGCGAACGGAGCGTCCGGCAGCACGCGCGCAAGATGATCTTCTGTGACCTTGACCCGGGCGGCGTCGACCGTGGTCGCGTCGGCAGCCGCCGCGTCCAGTTCCGGGTGCGGCCCTTTCTTCATCAGGCTGCGGATGTGCATACCGCCGAACAGCCCCGGGATCGCCAGCGACAGCGCGAGCCCGAGCGGGTCGAGCGGATCGTGCGTCGCCGCCTCCTTCGTCTCGCCGGCCTGCTGCAAGATGCGTTTCGCCAGTTCCTCTTGCGCGGCATACAGCCCAGGCCCGCCAGCGGCGACCAGCCCCAGCGTCTTGACGATCGTCGGCCCGGCCATCGGCAGTACGGTCCCGACGCCTGACGCTACGCCAGTGACGGCGGCCACCTTGGCGGCAGCGGTCGGGTCCACCCCCTTGTCGACCAGCCGCTGATAGGTCGTGTCGCCCTCGCCCAACCCGAAAGCAGCCCCGCCAGCAACAGGCCCGAGCGTCCCAACCGCGCCGACCGCCTTTGTCACCGCGGCCCCGAGGCTGCTTATGATCTGGTCGGCAGCGTGTGCGGTTTCAGGGTCTGGCGACCATTGATCGGCCTTCAGGCGCAGCGCGCGGCCGGCGTCACGTGCCGCCTGGCTCGACAGCGCATCGCGCGCCTGTTCCTGCGGCGATCTGCGCGTCAGATGACTCGAACTCGGCTCCATCGCCGACGCCGCCAGGTCGGAAAAGTTCGCCATGACATCGAACGCGCCACGAATAGGCGACTTCAGCCCTGCCGCAGCGAAGCTCCAAGCATTGAAGCTCTGGGGCGAGTACGGCAGCGGATTAGCCCACTCTCGCGCGAGATTCGTCTGGGTGACGGCATCGTCGAGCAGCACGTCATCGCACCTTGAGCTGTAGCGGCACGACGCCAGCCTGGTCGGTCGTGATCGGCCTACCGTTCTGGACCGGAACATAGGCGCCGTCCGACCAGCGGCGCATGCCAATGGACGGCAGCCGGCTCGCCAGCCACTGCGGACTGACCTCCTGGCCGCCGTAGTACAGCTTTCCCATGCTGCCCAGCACGCCAGGGGTGAACCGTTGAAGGGCGGCATCGAAGTCCCCCTCCTTCATCCCGCGAGGAAGCAGCGTCTTCGTGCCGCCGCGCTCGATCGGGAAGCCTGATGCCATCGCCACCGCTTCGGCAGCGCTAGATCCAAACCCATCGAACCCTGGCGCCTTCGCCGAGCCGTCGTCCATCGCGGCGCGGATGAGGTACGCCGATTTCTTGATTGCATCCTCGTCGGCCTGGTTGCCAAGCGAGCCATTCACCAGCCCTGCAATCTCCGACTTCCAACCCGTCAGCGCTGCGTCGTCGCGCTTGACCGTCTTGTCGGCCAGTGCCTGCGCGCCGCGCGCGATCAGCTCGGCCGTGCGGCGCCCGGCTGTTGTCTTGTCTCCCGCCGTGAGCATCATCAATTCGTGCACGTCGTTGTTGCCGCCCAACTGCTTCGCCATCGCAGCGATTCGCCCGGGCGTGCCGGCCGCCTGACCAAGCCTCGACAGTTCATCCGCCGCCTGGTCTGGCGGCAGCGTCTTGAGCCTGCGCGACAGGGTCTCTGCGTCTTCTGGCAACAGCGGCGATACCGGCCTCCCGGTCTGCTGCTCTACGGCGCCAACCTGCTGCACGCGCGCCGTGATGGTGCGGACCATTCCATCGGCGCTGCTGGTGTCCAGCGGCGCGATCTGCGGGACGATGCCGTATTGCTGCGCGGCGCGTAGCGGGTCTTTGTCGTAGGCTGACCGTGCGTTGTTCAGCACCTCATGCCGAAACTTGATCTCTGCCTCAAGGTTCGTGTTAGTGCCCTGCGGCCCCGCGCGTTGCGCCGCCAGCGCGTCGAGTTGATCGCGCTGAGTCTGCAGCGGCAACATCGCCACAGCCGAGCGCTGCGCCACCTGTTGCGCTAGCCGCGGGTATTCCTTCGCGTACGGCGTCCCCTGGATCGCGTCGAACAGCGGCTTGTCGGCCACCGGATCGGTGGCGATGCCTGACATGGCCCGACCGCTCAAGATCGACCATGCCTGATCGGCTGCGCGACCGCGCTGGTTCGCAGCAATCTCGGCCATGCGCGCACGGCGGTCCGCGTCGGCCTGCACCGCCGCCTTGCGCGTCTCGCTGATCATCGTCGCCCGGTCAACAAGCCCGCGCAGCGCGGCCGGCGTCAGCGCAGACATGATCGGGTCGGACTTCACCGCTTCGGCCGCCTGCGACTCGTCGTAGGGCAGAGGCTTGCCGTCCTTGCCGACCTTGGCTCCACGCACGCCGATGCGGGACAGGAATCCTTCCGGGTCGCGCTCGACCAGCGCCGATCCGGCGGAGAAAGACAATTGCTCCTTCGTCGTCTCGGCAAGTTTTGCCTTCGCCTCCGCCGGCAGCGCCAGCGAATCGACCAGCGCCAGCCGGCGCCCCATCAGCTCTGGCGCGCTGCCAGGCTGGGCGTAGACGGTGCGCGCGTCTTCGGCAACACCTGTGATGTAGTCGCCCGCCACCTTCTGATTGCGGGCCCCGACCTCGTAGCGGAACGCCTCAGCATGCACCCCTTGGCGGAAGTGGGCCAGTTGCTCGGCCAGGTACTTCTGCCCCATTTCCGGGACTTGCTTTGCTGCCCCTTGCGCCCAGGAGTCGTAGTCCTTGAGCACCGAGTCGGTGAATCCGGCCGCGCCGGCTGGGGCTGACTGCTGCGCGTTCTGCAACCGCTCGGACCAATCCGAATGCGCCCGGCTGACGAGGTTCGTAACCGCAACGCGAGCTTCGTCATGCGCGAGTTGCTTCGCTTCTCTGTCCTGCACTTGGCGCAAGTGATACGCCACCGACTCGTTGTGCTGGCGCAGGTTCTCGCCAGCTGTGGCCCAGGCCATCGCGCCGCGGCCAAGCCCGGACGAATCCACCGGCTGCACCATCGGCCCCGCATCAACGGCCCCGCCAAGCTGCGGATCGGCAACAAGTTGCGGGATGCGGGGCATCAGCGACCACCTCGGTTTGGCCGGTCGCCATAGAAATCCCTGTTCTCGACCGGCGCAGGTTCTCCGATGCGTGGCGTCCCGTATTGGAAAGCCGCGCCGCCCATCAGTGTCCCGAAGGCGTTCAAGTAGCCGGAACGGCGGATGTTCGCAGCGTTCGCCCGGTAGCTGTCGCCAGCGTTCTGGTATCCGATCGACTGAAGCTCGCCCCTGTAGCGGTGCGTCAGAGCGTCAAGCTCCATCTCGCCCGCACTCTTGGTCTGCAGCGCGGCCAGCGATCCGGTGCCGGGCTGAAACCCTGACTCGGCCGCGTTCGCCCGGATCTGCCCCATCTGCAGCGCCTGTCGGCGGCGCAGCGTGTCCTCGTTCGCGCTCGATTGATGCCTGGTGGCCTGCGCGTTCTGATACGCGATGTCGCCCTGGCGGTTGGCGGCTGACCCGGCAGATTCGGCCTGGCTGATGTCCCCGACGGCCTTGAGTGCTGCGGCGGCGATGAAGGTCAATTCTTGATCCTCACGTACAGATAGGCGTCGGCCCCATCCGGGAAGAACGCCGTCGCCAGACACTCGCGCTCGAATCCGAGCATCTCTGCCCAGCGCGAAGCGGATGGGAAGTCGGTGCGCACAGCCATTTCAATCCGGCGGAATGCTGCCCGCCCGAGCACGGAACGGATTGCCCTGGTGAGCCCGACCATATGCCGCCCGGCGTCGCGGTCCAGAAGGGACCAGGCGTAGGCCCGGCCCGTCCACATCTCGACCAGGCCACCGCAGGCGATCGGCCGGCCATGTGCCATCGCCGTCCAGCCTGGAGAAGGCAGGCGCGGCCCCTGAATCCCGACCTCAGACGCCTGCGCGCGCTGCGACGTGATCTGTGCGATGTGCGCAGCCCGGGCCGGAACGAGCAGCAGCATCAGCGCCCATCCTGAACGACCAGTTGCGGCATGACGGCAACGAGCGTCATCGGCATCGGGCGATCCTTGACGACGACAACCTGCATCGTCTTTTCGTAGTCGCCAGGCCATTCGATCTCGGCGTCGCCAGTGAACGGCTCGGGCGCGCTGCCCATCGGCACAGCCGGCGTGCGATATCGAATCTCGGTCAGGTTGTCGTCGTCAGGCCCGGCCCGGCCGCCGAGCGAGTTGTATAGCCGTAGCGTCACCACGTTCGCGCGCCGCGTCTTGCCTTGTGCGCTGCCGGTGGCAGAGCCGCCTTCAAGGTCCATCGTCTCCAGGATTCCGTCGCAAGGCAGCCCGACCTGAACGACCGACGCCGCGAGTTGCAGCGTGATAGCGCCGCTTGCCACCGTCCGATTGGGATGGCGAGCACCATCGGCCAGAACCCACACCTCTTCGCCCTCTAGGTGGCCCAGCCCGCTGATCGTCGTCGCCGGGGCCCCGTCGTAGGTAAGCATCATGTCGGCGTACTTCCAATCCTCCTGCGCCGTGTCCTCGTCGGCGTCGTCGGCGAGGTAGGCGATATAGCGTTTCGTCGACCCGTTGATCGTGTAGCGCACGATCAGCCAGAGATCGTCCCGGGTGCCGTCTGGCGAGGGGATGCACTCGACGCACTCGACGACGCCGCCATCGAACAGATGCCGATGCCAGCAGAAGACTTCCTGCTCGCGGCTGAACGTCATCCCGGCCAGCACACCATCGGAGCGCACGCACCACAGCACCGACCACGGCTCCTGTTGGTAGGCCATGTCCACGACCCCGGGCTTGAGAATGTGGCGCGAGTAGGCGCACAAGTCAGGCGACTCGAAGCCGTCCTCCGTGATTTGGAACTTCATCGCCCTTGCCTTCACGCCCGAGGACTGCATGAACAGCGTCTCGCTGCCGACCCGCTGTGGGTTCACGCTGCTTGAGCCGTAGGTGCTCTGGCGTTTGGCCTCGCAGTTCGCCGGGCCGAAGGCTTCGGTCGTTGTCGCCTTGCTGATCGCCCACTCGTCTCCCACCGTGCCCACCAGCAGCACATCGCCCGGGGACAGCCACTGAATCGAGTTGTTGCGGTCGCTGGACAGCGTGCGCTCGAACCCGGCGTCTGCCGTGATCTGGCCGTCGATCTCGGTGGCGAAGTTCTCGAAGTCGCCAGACACCGAGAACCACAAAGTTTCGTCGCGCGCGAACACCAGCCGCTCCCGAAAGAACGTGCACGCGGTCGGGTAGCCGTCCGTCGCGTTCCATGCCTGGAAGTTCCATCGCGTCGTTGGATTCCCAGCCCCGACAGCGCCGGCTGGCAGTTGCGAAATCACTGTGCCAGTTACGACCGTGGCGCTGCTGTAGCCAGTGACCTTGATCCAGCCATAGCCGGGATCGTCAAATTGCCATTGCACGGCCCCGTCGCCGTCATAGGCAGCGCCTGTGGAGTGCGTCGGCTTCACACTGCCAGTCGTGGCCGCGTTCAGCGCCGAATAGTTCTTGCCATCCGATCGGCGGATGTCGCCGATGATCACCGCCTTGCCGGCCTCCCACTGCTCGACATCGCGCACGTCCTTCTCGGTGAGCTTGATGTATTGGCCGACATGGGCCGTAGTGAATACCGCGGCCGATGCGGTGAGCGTGACGCCAGAGCCTGTCTTCGCGCTAGCGTAGATCGTCGTCGTCGTGGTGTTCTCGTCCTTGAACGGCGGTGGCGAGAAGTCCACTGCATCGAGCGTCCAGCGAGTGCCGGAGTAGCGCGAGAGCTTGCGCGGCGCATAGTCAGGATGGACCAGATAGACCACATCCCCTGTCTGCACGGCACGCAGCGCGAACGTGCCGTCTGCGTTGGTCAAGTCGGCCCCCGCAAACGGCGACGGAATCTCATAGGTGGTCCCGGTCAGCGGGTGCCAGTAGGTCGCGTTCGGCGGCTGGTTACCGGTCGTCGCGGCCTTGCAGTAGTAGTTCACGCCCAAGCGCGAGGCCAGGTCGCCAGGCACATAGGCCGTACCGCCGTTGTATGCGACCACACCAGAGGCGACGACCTCGGCCCGGTTGTACTTGAAGCGGATGTATTGGTCGCCGACCTCTAAGATGTAGCTGTCAGTGGCCGAGAACTCGAACCGAAGGAGCCATGTCCTATTGGCGCTCGTCTTGACCGCGCCGACGTAGATCGTGCCGGCTCGGGCGAATGCCGGACCCTCGACGCTGGACAGGAAATTGACGAGACGCTTGCACCCGGCGGCGTACTTGGAAACGTCAACGCGGCCAGACATCAGGGGCGAGAGTTCGCCCCCGTTGAACGCCGTTTGTATCGGCGTGCTCTTTGCCACGCCCTCAACCCTCGGTGCCTAGCGTCATTGCGCGCACCCAGGACGAATCTGGCACGCGCTGCGGCGGGCGTTCGATCGCATTCGCGCGCCGCGCCTGGCGTACCGCATCCTTGTACTCGACCCATGCCTGCTCGCGCTTGCCCAGGTTCTGCGTCAGCGATTCGACGCTGTTTGCGGCCAGACGACATGCCAGCGCTTCGGCAAAAAGGGCCGGAAACAGACCTGGGTTCGTCACCCGTCGCACGTAGCGCAGTTGCAGCGGAGATGCCTGGTCGGTGAGGATGGCAGGAGTGTCGTCGATGCTCTCGAACTCGAACAGCGCGCCATCCGGGCCAGAGTCGTAGAACGACCAGTCGTCGCCTACCTGCACCGCCTTGATGAAGTCCGATGGCAGCGGGTAGGCGTAGCCCCAGCCGAATGCAGGCGCTGTGGAACTGGCCGGGATCTCCACGCGCGTGACGCCGAACGACCACGGATGCGCTGCCAGTTCAGCGTCGCGCATCATGTCGAAGATGGCGGCGAGCAAGCCCGCCTGTTTCGATCCGTCCGACAGGCTGGTGATGCGCGCCGCGCCGACCTTGGTCAGCGCCAGATTGCAAATCTGGACGGTGGACGACATCAGCCCTTGCTCTGGTCGGCGCGGGCGTACAGCCCGGACGGAGATCCGCCGGCAACCAAAGCCCTGATGCGACCTGGAGGAAGCTCAAAAGCCACAAGCCCGACCGCTGTCAGCGCCGTCGCGGCGGTGAGATAGGTCGTCGCATCAGGCCCCAGGTACTGAAGCGTGATGGTCGCGCCTCCTACCGTCCCGGCGAGAGAAAACACGCCCCGCCCGCCGTCCCACTGCACCGCCGAGCCGGTCGCGGCTTCGTTGTTCAAGAGAGTCGGCATGGAGTCCCCTTCAGGCCGGCGGCCAAGTGTCTTCCTTGATCCGCGCTTCGAGCTGTTCGAGGCACTTCAAAACCTCGCCCTGCGTCAGCCCGGTCGCGGTGTAGGTGATGCGGACCTCGACATCGGCCGCAGACACGGTGGATGCCGCCTCGACTGCCGCCGTCTTGTCCTGGCCGAGATAGATGCTGTAGTAACGATTCGCCATCGCTGGCCCCCTACGAGACGAGGCGGCCTGCCATCAGACAAGCCGCCCCGAAGTTCACTTGGAAAGCCGGTCAGCGCGCGACGTAGACACGCACCAGAGCCGTACCCGCCGTTGCGTCCATGTCGGCCGTCAGGGTCAGAGTCACGTCGTACTCCTTGCCCGGGTCGCTCGACAGGCCAAGGCAGTCCCACACCGCCTTTTCGCCGTTGGTGATCAGCCCGCCGGCCGCGCCCGACTCGAACGTCACATCCGAATCGATCGCGCCCGTATGCAGATCCACTGCGCTGGCGAAGAAGTCGGCATCTACCACGGTGCCGCCGTTGCTGTGGGTCAGTAGGTCGTACAGCCCCAGGTCGGCGGTGACGGTCGTGCCGATGTCGGCCAGGGTCGTGAGCCGGATTCGGTCGACGTAATCCGACGATCGGATTTTGCCGATGCGGTAGGTCGAGCCCGTGGACTTGGCAGCTGTAAGCGTGACCAAGCCATTGACCGCGCGGACGATGTTCCCGCCCTCCACGCCGATGTTGTTGATGACCCGCGGAGTCGCGTTGCTGTTCGTGACCGCGGTGCTCTTGATTGCTTCGGTAGCCATTGCATGAACTCCTGTTCAGTTGCGGTCAGCGGATCAGGCTTCGCTGCACTTGATTTCGATGACCTTCTTCGCGTCCCTGCGGACGCAGCCGAAGTGGCCCTCGCCGTAGACTTGCCACGGCTGGCCGCGCAGATCAACGCGCTGGTTCACGGTGGTTTTCATCCCGCCGTCCCAGGTCGCAAACGCCATGCCCTTGGAGGTGAAGAACGGCACCCGGCGGTAGCTGTTGGCGTCGGTCAGCAGGCGATTGCTGATGACCCAGTTGATGCCCATGAACCCGGACGCGACCATCGTCCCGCGGTCGATGATCATCTTCGCCGTGAAGTCCGACGACGTGACCTCGATCTCGTTCATGAGGTTGCGCTCCTGCTTCGGCGAAATCACGCAATGGATTTGCTCGCCATCCATGACCTCGTTCTCGCGCAGGATCTGCAGCGCGTTCTGCACCTTCTCGACGTTCATGCCGCTGGTCGTGCCTCCGGTGTTGACGCTGACCTGGAAGCCCGAGGCGAAGCTGTCGGTCGTGCCGGCGGACTCGCCCAGCAGCCGATCGGCGAAGAAGGCGCGAATCGCCTCGTCGTCCATCTTGCGATTGATCGCGCCGACAACCCCTTGCACGTACTGCGACTGCGGGTTCGCGTTCATCTGCATCTGCTCGATGCTGTCGAAAGGGATCGCCTTGTCGAAGTGCCGCGGGTAGACCCAGGGGCGGTTGTGCGTGACCGCAGCGAAGACGATCGAGTCGTACAGCGCCGAGCGCTCGTCGGCCTCGAATGCGTCGATCTGATTGACGACCGTCGCGCTCTTGCCCACCGCCGACATGGGCGTGAACAGGCTTGCAACGCGGGGGGTGAGTTGCTGGGCGAGCAGCTCGACGGCGGTAGCGTACTGCTGGCTGTAGAAGGCATTGGAACCGGTGGCCATGATTGGCGCTCCTAGTCAGGTTGGACGTGTTCGTGTCGCCTGGCTTGTCCGTTTCCGGGGCCTCGCTTGCGCGTGTCGTGCGCCGCCCGGCGCGTCTTCCCGCGCCGCCATCGGGGCCGTTGCGGCTTGTCCGATGGGCGGTACTGTGGTCCGCGAGAAGCGGAACGGATTCCTATTGATGCACGGACGCAATGACGCGGTCGAGCTTCTGCAGCTCGGCCCACTGCGCCGAGTTCGGATTCATCGCCCTGGACCGCCAGTCGGCGTCGGCCATGAGCTGCTTGCGCTTGGCCGATGCGCCCTCGGGCGTCATGCCGAACGAGCCCACGTCGCCGATGCCCTCGACGCCGTGCTCGCGCAGCATGTCGCCGACCTGGGCGAGAGCCTTCATGGTCTTGGAGAAGCCGGCGACCTTTTCCATCGCGTCGATCGCGCCCTCGTCGAGCCCGAGATGCACGGCCGCACGGCGGGCCAGTTCCTTGCGCGCGCCAGCGTCCGGGCCAGTGCCCCAATCCTTTGACAGCGCCGCATGCTCGGCCTCTAGCGCCGCCTGCTCGGCGGCAAACTGCGCAGAGGTCGCAGCACCGCCCTGCTCGGAGTACCAAGCGGCCAGCATCTGCGCCTGGCCGGCGGTAAGGTTCGCCTTGTGGAACACCTCGGCCGCGGCCTGGGCGAACTTCGGATCGGCGCCATCTGCTGGCTTGATGCCGTAGCCGTCAGGGCCTTGCGGCTTGCCCAGCTTCGTCCAAACCTGCGCCCACTCCGGCGCGTCTGCCGTCGTGGGAATCGTGATCGTGCGTCCTGCGCGGTCGGCGCCAAGCAACTTTTCGAGTTCGCGGTGTCCCTTGACGGCATCGACGGCGCCGGCCCATGCCTTGTTCTGGACGTGGCCCACCATATCGGCGTCGGCGTCGGCTGGCAGCCAGGAGATACCGTGGCCTTGCGTCGTGGCAGTAGCCGTAGTGGTGGTAGCCGCGGTCGCGGTCGTTGTCGCGTCACTCATCGTTTCCCCTTTGTGAGATGCGTTCAATCTGATCGGATGTGAGGTTGCACAGGGCGGTAATGCGGTTGAAGACATCGCGGCGCCCCTCCGCGAATGCCATCGCCAGCGCGTCGCTTTGCTGCGTCACCTGGGATACCTTGAGCGTCGGCCGGCTCACGTAGCAGTAGCGCGCCAGGTCGCGCAGCACGATCTCGCCCGGCGGCTTCAACTCGCCCGGCCGCGTCGCGCGCCAGAAGGCCCACCACGGGGCCGCGTCCACCGTTGGCAGCGCTCGCAGCGTGAAAAGGGCTTGATACGACGCCGAACGAAGATGCAGCCGCGCACGCACGCGCTCAGCCATCCCCGCCATCAGCCGCCCAAACCTGGCTGTAGCCCGCCGGAAGCCTGCAGCTTGGCGAGATTCGCCGCCGTCTGCGACACCATCGGCGCGGCTTGCAGCAGTTGGGCCGTCTGCGCATCGGTTGCCCGTTGCTGCTTCATGGCCGCCAACGCCTCGGCGTCACGGATGCAGTGCGCCGGAACCCCGTTGATGTCGGCCAACTCGCGCGCCATCTCAGGCAGATCGAATGCGTCGAGCACCGACGCATCGACCTGGGCCATCGGCGTGATCGACTCCAGCGTGCGCGTGATGGCGATTGCCTCGCTCGAACGCATCGCCCGGCGCATCGGGCTGGTGAATTCGATCTTGTATTCGCCCTGAGCCTCGATCAGTTCGGGCGGCATCTGGTCGATCTGCCCGGCGTGCACCAGCAGATCGATCTCGCGCTCGGTGACTGGCGAGAAGAACTCGCTTTCGTAGCGCCCGACGATCGGCGCCATGATGACGGCGCGCTCGTTGAGCAGTTCGATGGTCTGCGTCGCCGTCATGTTCGGGTGCTCTATCAGCACCCGGAACACATCCATCATGAAAGCTCCGGCGATGATGTCGCGCTCGCGGTCCATCATGTCAAGGCCGATGTCCACCCTGGCGTTAGTGATCAGCGGCTTGACCAGTTCATTGCCCTGGCTGTCGAGCGCGCCCATGTTCACGGCGCCAGGCACCTGCGAGAACGCAGACAAGATGCCGTCCTCGCTCGCCAGCAGCGGCGGATCGACGACCTTCTGACCAGCCTGCAGCAGCGTTTTTTTCTGGACGTTGAGCACCTTGATCGACGGCAGAGCCAGCCATGCCGGCCCGCGCCCGTAGACCTCGCTCGGGCTCGTCATGTACCGATGGATGCCGAACGGCCAACAGCGGAAGCCGCCCTCGTCCAGCACATGCTTCTGGTCGGCGATGTAGTAGACCGACGCGATCGGCAACCCACGATTGCCGGTAGCGCCGGGCTCGAAGTCCTCGCGCGGGCCGACGAAGTGCGACACCTCGATCATCTCGTCGGGGCGGTCGCGCAGCCGCTCGCGCAGCTTGTCGTTCAGCCCGTTCGGCCACTTCTGCGCGATCTGGCGAACGGACCACTTGAAACAGCGATAGAGCGTGTCGACCTTGCCGTCAGCGCCTTCGATGATGTAGGTCTGCGAAAGGGGCAGCGCCTTGTAGCGCAGGGTCCGCTTCTCGATGTTCTCGTCGACGAACATCAACCCGGTGCCGAAACAGAACGACGACAGGCCAACCTCGGACATCTGCGATTCAAACGCGGCGCGCGGCGAGTAGCGGGCGGCAAAGATGCGATTGGTCAGGTCGTCCATCCACACCCGCACAGACTGCACGCGGTTGAGCGCGGCATTCGTAGTCGTGATGCGCTGATACTGCTGATTACTCGGCCAGGCGAAGGACGCAATCGCGCTGATGGCCTTTTGCGCCGACAGTGCCGGCGTCGGGTCGAACATCTTTTCGGTGCGCCTAGCGCCCGGCGTCTGCTGAACCGTGAAGTCGGCGGCGCTGGGCCAAACGCGCTCGGCGATCTCCTGCCAAACGGACTCGAAGTTCGCGCGGTCGTTCTTCGCCCGCTCGAAGCGGCGCATCAGCGCTTCGTAGTCCATCAGGCGCCGAGCAGCGTCTTCGATGCCGTCAGCGGCGCCGCCGCGTCGGGCTGGCTCAGGATCGACGACGCGCGACCGCGGCGGCGGCGCAGCAGGTCGGCTTGCTCCTGCTGCTTGGCTGCGGTGTCCTCGATGACCGGAGGCGGCGGCAGCGGCGCAGGTCCAGCGGCGCGCGGGGCGAGAAACGACATGCGGTCGGCACTCCGAAAAGTGCCGGCATGCTGGCGCCGCAGCGCCGGAACGGATTCCTAGCCGAGTACGCTGTAGTCGGTGATCGACTGCCGCGCTCTTGCGAGGCTGCTGCGCGCTGTCGCCATGTCGGTGCGCTGCACCGGAGCTGCGAAGGTCAGCGCCAGCGCGTCGCCGTTGTCAGGACTGGCGATGCCGCGGCGCTTCATGTCCTCTTTCTTCTCAAGGAGAATGCGCGAGGCGGTGTCGAAGTGGTACTCCGGCCCGATCAGGTCGTCGCGCAGCTCCGGGTCCGCATCAATCGTGCCGATGTCGAGCCAGTCGCGCATCGCGCCCCACATCTCGGCGCGCTTGTTGGCGTACTTGCGCGATTCCTTGGCCTCAGACCCGAAGTTGATCTCGGTGATGCGAAAGTTCTGCGACTTGAGCACGTCCACCACGCCACCGCCTACCCCGCCGCCGTCGATGAACACGGCTTCCGGTTTGTAGCGGTCGATGGCCTCTGCGACCTTCCCGGCGCTAAATACCGTATCCATGCCGCGCCACTTGATTGGCGGGATCACACGGCCGTCGCGCCCCTTGCGCCCTCGGATCACGCTCTGGTCGTCGCCGAACCTGGCGATGTCAACGCCAAGGATCATTGGCGAGCCAGGATCAAGCGCGCTGAGTTGGCGTGTCTGCGCGGTTTCTACCGCCTCGCTGCTGATGAACTGCATGACCGATTGCGCCGGGAACATGCCGCGAACGCGAACGCGAACGATGTCGGAATCCTCGCCGTGCGTCTCTACCAGCTCGTCGAGGTAGGCGAGATTCGTGCCCTCGACGGTGCGGCTGTCGATCTG
>JBEANV010000444.1:0-10972 GCA_041165285.1 Pseudomonadota bacterium
ACGCGACGGCCGATGCGGCTGACCAGCGAGTGGTATTTCAGTCGCCAGCCGTCCATCGGCGACTGGTCTGGCGCGGGCGGTGGCGGCAAGCCACGGGTCTTGTCGATCGTAGCCCGCGACAGGTAGGTCATCACGGCCGTCTTGTACGGCAGGTGAATCACCCGGCCGAATTCGAACCCGGCCTGCACCAGCCGCAGCAGCACCTTGCGATTGCGGATATCGGGCTCGCCCACGATGCGCTGCACCGCAGGGTCACGGAAGATCCACGCAGCGATGGCTTGGAAGGTGTAATACGCGGCAGCCGGCAGGGGTTTTTCGACCGGCCCCAGCATCAGGTGGAAGCCTCGGTCGCCAGCGCGCACGGGATAGTGCCGGCTCAACACGTCAGCCTTCACGTCATACGACTCGAACATGAACAGCCGCTCGCCTGTGGACGCCAGGATGCCGAAGACCACGTCGCACGTGCCGCTGGCCTCGATGGCAGCGAATTTCTCGCGGATCTCCTCCACCGTCTTGCCCTGCAGGCCCCAGAAGCGGGCGTAGTCACGGCTGAACCAGTCGTGCAACAGCGGCGCATCCTCGTCGAGCACCATCTTGCGCAGCACGACCGTGCCGCTCGGGCCAAAGGGGACTTCGAGCGGGGTGGACGGCGCGCTCATGCGGGCACACCAGCGGGTGCGCCATGCTGCGCCGGACGCGTCTCCAGCATCGCCAGCAGCGGCTGCAGCGACGGACCGCAGGCGCGGCGCTGGAGGTCGTCCAGCGTGATGGTCTGCGATTCGAAGCGGCGCAGCGCGCGGTGTGTGGCGCCGAGTTCCTGCTTGCAGAACGGGAAGATCAGCTCCGTGGCCAGCCGCAGGCGGCGCGCCGCCGACACCCGCGCATCGCCGCCGACCTGGTCAATGAGATAACCACCGTTGCCCGAATTCACCAGATTCGCGTCCACCAGCGCGGCGCGCACCTGCGGAAAATCGAATTCCTCCAGCAGCACCAGCACGATCTGGATGAAATTGCCCATCACTGTGCGGGCGTCGTAGCCCTCGCCGGGGTCGTGGTAGCACTTGTCCAGACAGGCCGATACCAGCGTCTGTTCGGCGGCGCTCAGCAGACCGTCGCGCGTCTGCAGCGCCCACAGCGACTGCGCGCACAAATACTGCGTCAGCCGAACCATCAATTCCAGCCGCGAGGTGGAATACACATAGGCGTAGAACTCGTCCCAGTCGGCGATGCTGTGGACCGCGCGCAGAGCGTCCGCGGAATCCAGCGGCTTGGCAAACGTGCCATTCATGGTCACGTCGAGAAAATCGAGGATGAGCTTCTTGCTGCCAGCGCAGCCTTTGCCCGCAGCCGAGATGAGCGTGCCGGAACTGTCGGCCATTTCGTACAGTTCGGTCGCCGTGAGCGGTCCGTCGTGCAGCACAGCCAGATCGCCCCGCTCCATGAAGGTGCGCACGATCATGAACGGCCCGACGCCGAGCGTGAAGAACGCCGTTTCGAGCGCGGGCAGCGACGTGATCGGCTGGTTCTTCTTGCGCGCCAGATAGGCCGGAAAGGCGGCGCCCAGCTTCGAGAACACATAGCCTTGGCGCAGCGTCAGGCGCGGGCCGGCGAGGCCACGGCGGCGACAGTAGTCGTTGCGCAGCATCGTGGTGAACTGCAGCGCGTCCGGCCAGACCACCATCACCTGCCGCAGCGCCGTCACGTTGATCGGCAGTCCGTTGCGCGAACCTTCGAACTTGCAGACCTTGTGCTCGGTCTCGATCACTTCCTTGTAGATTTCGGGGTTGGTGTTGTTTTCCCCGATCTGACGACCGTCATGCGAATGGAAAGTGCAGATGCCATTCCAGACGTCGTAGTCAAATTCCATGTTCGCACGCCGATAGGGCGGCGGATTCAGAGCGGAATACAGCCGCACCGCGAGCTTGTTGAAGCGCTTGGAATAAAACAGTTTTTTCGCCAGAGCCGACATCGAGTGCAATCTGCTGCAGTTTGTTGATCTTCTGGTTGATCCGGTGTCTGCCACTACCCCCGCGCAGACCGGACCTACCCCCATCGTTCTCGCCCGGTCGCGACTCACCCGGACTCTCGTCTGTACTTTGCCGACCCCTCGATCCCTTGGGCAAGACAGCATCGGCCTACAATTTGACACCAAGTCCTGATCCGAGCAAAATATCACGAAAATATTTTGCGATAATTATCAAAATTTGCTATTTGGGGCTGGCCAATTTCCGGTACGAATGAAGCCCTGGAGCGTGCCTGACACGGCGTCGCAGCTGCGCCGCGCGCTTTCGCGTTTACAGTGCCGGCCTGACCTTTCCCAGACTCCTCAGCCCTCCCAGGTGGCCCGCCGATGCGCTCCAAGTCCCGCTCCTCCCTGTCCCGGTCGTCCTCGGCATCGCTAGCCCCTTGGCTGTTGCTGGCGCTGCTGATCATCGTGGCAGACCAGGCCACCAAGTGGTTGATCCTGCAGCGTTTTCAGCTCGGTGACGGCCAGGTCATCACCAGCTTCTTCAACCTCGTGCGGGTCCACAACACCGGCGCGGCATTTTCGTTTCTCGCGCAGGCGGCGGGCTGGCAGCGCTGGTTCTTCATCGGACTGGGTGCAGCCGCCTCGACCATGTTCATCTGGATGCTCAAGAACCACGCCGAGCAGCGCCTGTTCAGCGTCAGCGTGGCGCTGCTGCTCGGCGGCGCCATCGGCAATGTGGTTGACCGCGCCTGGCACGGCCATGTGGTCGACTTCCTGCAGTTCCACTGGAATGCACTGGCGCCGCTGTTTCCCGGCGGCTACTTCCCGTCGTTCAACGTCGCCGACTGCGCCATCACCGCCGGCGCGATCGGGCTGATCCTGGATGAGCTGCTGCGGGTGCGCCGCAGTTGACACACGGGCCTTGACCATGTCCCTTCCTGCCGCGGACGACACCGACAGCACGCCCATCCGCTTGCGCCACCTCGGCTTCGGCGACCCGCTGCGCTGGCTGGTGCGTGGCCTGCACGACTACCTCGCCCACCCTGCCATCAGCCTGTTCTACGGCCTGTGCTTCATGGCGATGGGCTGGACGCTGATGAAGGTCTACGAAAGCGCCCCCGCCTACACGCTGGCGATGTCGGCAGGCTTCCTGCTGATGGGTCCGTTTCTCTGCATGGGCCTGTACCAGATGTCGATGCGCCTGGAGCGTGGCCTCGTGCCCGACTTCGGTGACTCGCTCACCGCCTGGGACGCACACATCGGCCAGATGGCCATCTTCGGCTTCGTGCTGCTGGTGCTGGAGATGCTCTGGGGCCGTGCCGCGATGGTGATCTTCGCCGTGAGCTTCGACGGCATGCCCGACCTGAAAGGCTCGCTCCTGGCCCTGCTCGACCCGGAGAACCTCGGCTTCATCGTCACCTACCTCGGCGTGGGCGCCCTCTTCGCCGGGCTGATCTTCTCGATCAGCGTGGTGAGCATCCCGATGATGCTCGACCGCCAGGTGGACGCCATCACCGCCGGCCTGACCAGCCTGCGGCTGGTGCTGAACCAGCCGGTCGTGATGGTCTGGTGGGGCCTGCTGATCACCGCGCTGATGGTGGTGGCCATGCTGCCGTGGTTCCTCGGGCTGCTGCTTGTCGGCCCGGTGGTGGGACACGCGAGCTGGCATGCCTACCGGACAGCCGTTGTCGATGAAGGCAGCGGCGAGGCTGGCGCCCCGGCCTGAGCGATGCCCCTCCCCAACGCACAGCCGATTACAGCGTCAACACCGTGCAGCCGGTGGTGGCGCGTGCTTCCAGATCCCGGTGCGCCTGAGCGACCTGTTCGAGCGGGTAGCGCTGCGCGATCGGGATCGTCACGGCGCCGGAGCCCACCATCGCAAACAGCTCATCGGCCAGCAACTGCGTGCTCTCGCGGGTGGCAAGGTGGGTGAAGAGCGTCGGGCGGGTCACGTAGAGCGAGCCTTTGGCGCCGAGCACGCCCAGGTTCACCGGCGGCACCGGGCCGGAAGCATTGCCATAGGTCGCCAGCAGACCGAAGGGGGCCAGGCTGTCGAGCGAACCTTCGAAGGTGTCTTTGCCGATCGAGTCGTAGACGGCCTTCACGCCGCGTCCACCCGTGAGTTCACGCACGCGGGCGGAGAAGTTTTCGCTGCGGTAGTTGATGGCGTGGGCGGCACCGTGCTGCAGCGCAAGCAGGCACTTGTCGGGGCTGCCGGCCGTGGCAATCAGGTTCAGCCCCATCGCCCGTGCCCACTGGCAGGCGATCAGGCCCACACCGCCCGCTGCCGCGTGGAACAACACAAAATCACCGGGCTGCAGGCCACCCTGCGGCTGCGTGCGGCGCAGCAGGTAGGCGGCAGTCATGCCTTTGAGCATCATCGCGGCGCCGGTCTCGAAGTCGATGCCGTCCGGCAGTTGCACCACGCACTTGGCGGGCATCACGCGCACCTCGCAGTAACTGCCCGGCGGCTGGCTGGCGTAGGCAACACGGTCGCCGGCCTGCAGGTGCAGGACACCCTCGCCCACCGACTCGACCACCCCGGCGGCCTCCATGCCCAGCGACAGCGGCAGTGCATTCGGGTAAAGGCCCGTGCGCTGGTAGACATCGATGAAATTCAGACCGATGGCGTGGTGGCGGATGCGCACCTCTCCCGGACCCGGTTCACCCACGGGCAGGTCAACGAGTTGCATCACGTCGGGTCCGCCAAAGGCGATGATCTGGATGGCGCGGGGCATGGGAATTCTCCTGTCGGTCCGAGAGGGTACGGGGGACCGCGCAGCTTACGGGATCGGCGAGGCGTGCGTGGGTTTCGCGCGGCATGGGCAGGATGCCTGAGCCCCCAGCCCGCAACAATCAACGTCACAGGACGTATCTGCTGCACAAGGCTATGCTGCCGGCGCAGTGCAACGCGACCGAGACCCCCCCGTGGAAGATGATGGCACCCTGAGCATCGGCACCCGACTGGGTGAATTCGAGATTCGCGGCCTGGTCGGGATCGGCCGGACCGGCATCGTCTACCGCGCCTTCGACCACGACCTGGAGCGCGAAGTCGCGATCAAGGAGTACCTGCCAGCCCCGCTGGCGGTGCGTGCTGCCGACGGCCGGGTACAGGTGCGCACGCCGGCCGATGGCCCCGCCTTCGCCGCCGGGTTGCAACACTTCCTGGACGACGCCCGCCTGCTGGCGCGTTTCGACCATCCGGCGCTGGTCAAGGTGTTCCGCTTCTGGGAAGGCAATGGCACGGGCTGCATGGTCATGCCCTTCTACGCCGGCCAGACGCTGGCGCAGGCCCTGCGGCAGTTGCCGGCACCTCCGGCCGAAGCGTGGCTCATGGGCGTGCTGGTGCCGGTGCTGGGGGCACTGGAGGCCCTGCACGACCAGCGGATCGTCCACAACCGCATCACGCCGGACAACATCCGCCTGCTGCGCAACGGCCGGCCCGTGCTGATGGAACCCGGGGTCGCACACGAATCGCCCGAGGGCCCGTGGACCGATCTGTACGCACTGGGGGAGGTCGTGCAGACCTGCCTGACCAGCGTGGCCCCACCGTCCCTCGCGGAACGTGTCGTGCAGGACCGTCTTGTGCCGCTGGCCGATGTGGCAGCGCACCTGCACGCCACGCACGGCCAGCACTGGCGCGAGAGCTTCATCGGCGCCTGGCAACAGACTCTGGCCCTCGGTCCAGCCGATCGGCCGCAGCGCGTGTCGGCGTTGATGCAGCGTCTGCGGCTCACACCCGCACCGCGGGAGGAGTGGTCCGAGACCCTACAGCTCGCCACGCCGCCCCCTGCCCTGCGCCCCGCCACGGCCGGCACCGCACCCAAGCCTCCACCGTCCGCGGCGGCCATCGACGCGCTGGCACTACTCGAACAGCCACGGCCGCGGTCGTACAGCACGGTGGCGATCATCCTCGCCACCCTGTTGGGGGTGGGGGCCATGGCTTACCTGCTGTCGCGGTCGCCCAAGGGCTCCGCGGCGCCAAAGTCGGCGCCGGTCGCGGCTTCCGTGGCGCCTTCTGCAGCTCCTTTTGCCGCCAGCAGGCCGCCCGTGGTCATCCTTGACGAGCTGCCAGACAGGGCGCTCCAGGGCGCTTCCGTCCCCGCATCGACTGAATCCACCGACAACAAGGCAGCACTCGCAGCCTCCAGGGCGTCAGCCACCGCGGCCAGGGCAGCAGCCCGGGCGGCGCAAACCGCGTCAGCCGCCCCGCAGCCATTGGCTCCGCAGCCGGCACTCGTGACTTCAGCCATCCCCTCACTGGCGGCGCCTTCCCGGAATGCGCCCAGCACCCAGACCACCGCCAGCCCGGCGACAGCTCCTGCACCGGCAGCGCCGCGCACGCTGGATGACCTGTGCGGTACACGCTTCTTCCTCGCCAAGGAGCTGTGCATCCAGGATGCGTGCCAGACCACCGAGTTCTCGCGCACGGCCACCTGTGTCGATCTCCGGCGCAAGGCCGAGGAAGAGCGCGTCCGCAAGCTGCACACCGACGGCTGAACCGCGTCAGCCGGCCAGTGCCTCGACACGCAGCGGGTGGCGCCCGATCAGCCGACCCGGCAGGCGGTAAACCCCCGCGGGCGTCCGGCTGACACCGAATCCGGCCTGCGGGCTGACCTGCACACGCCAGCGGCCATAGAAATTGAAGGTCAGGCTGTCATCCGGCGCAGCGCGGACCTCGGTGACGATGCCGACCCCGCGGGGCCGGGCCAGACTGAAACGGACCTCGTCGCGCAGGCGGTCCTGCCCGTCCAGATAGACCAGGTGCAGCGCCTCATCGAAAGGGGCATCAAAACCAAGCAGCAACACATGCCCTTCCTGGCAGCGCAACTGGGCGATCAGGTCAGTGCCGTCGATACGCGGCAGAACCACGCGTTCGCCACGCGAAACGCGGCTCCACACACGCATCGGCTCGCTCGGCCCGATCAAGGGCTCCAGGTGAAATTCGTCGCAACACTCCAAAGTACAGACTCCGTGTGGCCCGAAATGGCCGCGGCCAGCATAGCCCCGATCGGGTACTTGCCAGACCCGGGGGCAAGGCAAGCTGCAACCACCGGTGACATGAACAAGGTGCGCCGTTGGGTGACACTGTGCCCCCCGCTGTCACCACGCGCCACCACGCCCAGATCCATGACCCTCACGCCCCGCCTGATCGCGATGCTCACCGTGCCGCCCCTGCTCTGGGCCGGCAATGCGGTGGTCGGCCGCATGACCGTGCCGCATGTGCCCCCGCTGCAGCTCAACGCGGTCCGCTGGGGCCTGGTGCTGCTGGTGCTGCTGGTGCTCGGTCGGCAGGCCGTCGCCACGGCCACGCGCCGGCGCGAGATCCTGGCCCGCTGGCGGCCGCTGGCGCTGATGGGCCTGCTTGGAGTGGGCGCCTACAACGCGCTCCAGTACCTGGCGCTCACGACCTCGACCCCCATCAACGTGACGCTGATCGCATCGAGCATGCCGCTGTGGATGTTGCTGGTCGGTGGTGTCTTTTACGCCGAGCGACCGCGTGGCCCGCAGGTGGTCGGCGCGGCGCTCTCGCTGGTCGGCGTGGCGACAGTGCTCAGCCGCGGAGACCTCACCGCGCTGGCCCAGGTGCAGTTCGTGCGGGGAGATCTGTACATGCTGGTGGCGGCAGCGAGCTGGGCCGGCTATAGCTGGCTGCTGGCACGGCCGCCGGCCTCGATGCGCGGCGAGGACCGGCCGACGATCGCAGGCCCCAACGGCCTGCGCCGGGCCTGGACCTGGGACGAGGCGCTGCTGGTCCAGACCCTGTTCGGTGTGGTGTGGGCGGGCAGCGCCGCAGGGCTGGAGGCGCTCGCGTCACCGCGCCAGCCGGAGTGGTCGCTGGCCGTCGCGGCGGCGGTGCTCTATATCGTCGTCGGCCCTTCGTTGATTGCCTACGCGCTGTGGGGTCAGGCGGTGGCGGCGGTGGGACCGACGACCGCAGGCATCTTTGCCAACCTCACGCCGCTGTTCGCCGCGCTGCTGTCCACCGCCCTGCTCGGCGAGGCACCGCACGGCTACCACGCCGTGGCGTTCGCGCTGATCGTGGCGGGAATCCTCGTGTCGTCGCGGCGCCGAGCCGCGGACGCCGACTGAAACCTCAGCGCCAGCGCGCCAGCAGCGCCACGCCGGCCAGCACCAGCAGCGTGCCGATGGCAATCCACACCGTCATCGGCTCGCCCAGGATCAGCACGCCCATCAGGATCGTGCTCATCGGCCCGACCAACCCGGTCTGCGCGGCCAGCCCGGCCCCGAGTCGCTCGATGCCCAGCATCACCAAAATCACCGGCGCGAAGGTACAGGCCGTCGCATTCAGCAGCGACAGCCACAGCACCGGCGCCGGCACGTCGAACACCGACACCACCGGCCGCAGCACCACGAACTGTCCGATGCACAGCACACAGGCCACCGTGGTCGCCAACCCGGTCAGGCGCAGCGAGCCCAGGCGCTGCACCTCCTGCCCGCTCTGCACCAGGTAGACGGCGTAGCTCAGCGCGCTGCCAAACACCAGCGCAGCGCCGAGCACCACGTTCGGTCCCAGGTCGGTCAACTCGTGGCCGAACACCACCAGCACGCCGGAATAACTCACGCCCAACGCAGTCAACTGCCTGCCCGTGACCCGCTTGCCGTGCAGCAGCACGCCCAGAAACAACACCAGCGTCGGATTGAGGTAGAGGATCAGCCGCTCCAGGCTGGCGCTGATGTAGGACAGCCCGGCGAAGTCCAGGAAGCTCGCCAGGTAGTAGCCGGAAAACCCCAGCCCGACCACTGCCACCCAGTCGCGCCGTGCCAGTGCCGGTTTGCCACGGCTCGCCCACCACGCCAGTCCCACGAACAGCGGCAGCGCGAACAACATGCGCAGCATCAGCAGCGTGACGGCATCGACGCCATGCCGATACGCCAGCTTGACGATGATCGCCTTGCCCGAAAAAGCAATCGACCCGGCCAGCGCGAACGCCAGACCGGGCCAGAGTGTCGGGCGGCCCGAAACGGCCGCGGAGGTCAGAGCTTCTGCGCCTGCATGAAGTCGTCGAAACCGGCTTCGGCGAAGCGGAACCACAGGTTCTGTTCGGCACGGAACTTGGTGAAGTCGGCGTAGACCTTCTTCCAGTGCGGGTTCTTGTCGCTCAGCTCGGCGTACATCGCCATCGACTCCTTGAACGCCAGCTCCATCACGTCCTTCGGGAAGCGGAACAGCTTGGTGCCGCTGGACACCAGCGTCTTCAGCGCCGCCGGATTGCGGCCGTCGTACTTGGCCTGCATGTCCAGGTGGGCGTAGGAGGCTGCGGCCTCGATGATCGCCTTGTACTCGGGCGTCAGCGCATCAAAGGCCTTCTGGTTGATGAAGAAGTCCAGTTGCGGGCCGCCTTCCCACCAGCCCGGGTAGGCGTAGTTCGGCGCGACCTTGTTGAAGCCGAGCTTCTGGTCGTCATACGGGCCGACCCACTCGGCGGCGTCGATGGTGCCCTTCTCCAGCGCCTGGTAGATCTCGCCGCCGGGGATGTTCTGCGGCACACCGCCCATGCGCTCCAGCACCTTGCCGGCGAAGCCGCCGATGCGCATCTTCATGCCCTTGATGTCCGCCACCGAAGCGATCGGCTTGCGGTACCAGCCGCCCATCTGCGCACCGGTGTTGCCGCCGGGGAAGTTGACGATGTTGAAGCCCTTGTAGAACTCTCGCATCAGCTTCAGGCCGTTGCCTTCGTACATCCACGCGGTCATCTGGCGGCTGTTCAGGCCGAAGGGAATCGCGCAGCCCAGCGCGAAGGTTTCGTCCTTGCCGAAGAAGTAGTAGGGCGCCGTATGGGCCATCTCGACGGTGCCGTTCTGCACACCGTCGACGACACCGAACGCGGGCATCAGCTCACCACCGGCGTGGGTCGTGATCTGGAACTTGCCGCCCGTCATTGCGCTGACCTGCTTGGCAAACTCGTCGGCGGCACCAAAGATGGTGTCCAGCGACTTCGGGAAACTCGACGCCAGACGCCAGCGGATGTTGGCCTGTGCCTGAACGATGGCCGGGGCAGCGCCCGCAGCGAGCACACCGGCCAGACCGGTTTGGCGGATGAAATTGCGACGTTCCATGCGGACAGACTCCTGAATGAGTAGGAATGGGGTAGGACGACTCTGAAAGCTGCTGGCGATTCTAGGAACCCACATCCAGCAAAACCACAAGGGTTACCCCTGCGCAATAGTACGTAGGGGCGGCTCCACGCCCAGCCGCACGCTCCAGTCGTGCATCTGACGCGCCAGTTGCGGCTCGATGGGAATGCCAGTGCGGCGGCGTTCGGCTTCGCAGTCGTGCTCGGGATCGCCGGGCATACGCGGTGAACCCGGCTCGGCGGCCAGCGCGCGGGCCATCTGCTCGACCACGGCGGCCAGCACCGGCCCGCCGGCGAAGCGCATCGGGTCGATGACGAGGAAAAACGCCCCGATGCGGCGCGGTGCGTCGAGGTCCGCGAACATGGGCGGGATGTTCGGGCCGAAGGGATTGCCGTGCAGCGGGCCGCTGAGCAGATCGACCATCAGCGCCAGCGCGTAGCCCTTGTGGCCGTAGTCGTGGCCGCCGAGCGGGGTGACGGCGATCGCGGCGTTCGGGTCGGTGGTCGGCTGGCCCTGGGCGTCGATGGCGATGTCGGGCGGCAATGTGTGGCCCTCGCGGCGGGCGTTCATCACGCGATTCCACGGGATCGAGGTCGTCGCCATGTCCAGGCACACCGGCTCGGCCCCTTCGCGCGGGAAAGCGATGGCGATCGGGTTGGTGCCGAAGAACGGGCGCTGGCCGCCGTGCGGGGCGGCGATGCTGTCGGCATGGGTGAAGGCCAGCCCGATCAGGCCGGCGCGTGCCGCCTCGCGGGCGTAGAGGCCGACCGCGCCGCAGTGCGACGAGTCGCGCACGCCGACTGCCGCCAAGCCCGTCTCGCGGGCGATGTCCATCGCCAACCGGTTGGCGAAGTGCGCGACGAGGATGCCCTGCCCCTGGTCGCCATCGACCTGCGCGGTGGA
>JBEANV010000445.1:0-2828 GCA_041165285.1 Pseudomonadota bacterium
AGGGCGCGCCGCTGACCAAGATCGCAGACAGGCTCAGGCCGTGGAACGGGATCGTCTGGACGCTGGCAATGCGCTCTGTCGTGTTGACGGGCTGGCCGTGCTCCACGGTCACGAGGTCGGCGGGTTCGCTGGCGCTGTTGTCCGACTTCGCGGGACGGGTCACAATCGCGGCGCCCTTGCCGGGTGCGCCTGCCTCTTTCTTCGGGACGGGGTGGGTGTTTTTCATTACGCCACCCCCAGACCCAGCGCGGCCTTGATGGCGACCACCGGCCACATCAGGCGCACGCCGACACGCACAGGGCGAATCGGCCCGTTCTCGCGCATCGCCCAGCCTCGCAGGGTTTGCGGGCGGCGCAGCAGGTGCGCGGCGGCTTCGCTGGTGTTGACGTGCGAGCGAGTTTCCAGGGCCAGCGGGATGACCTTCACACCGTCAGCGGGCGTCCAGGTCTTGAGGGGTGCGGAAAGGGTTCCCGCTTGGGTCGGGGTCTGGATATTCATCCGTTTCACCGCGTTGATTAGTTGCGATGAACGAATGGTTTTCGGGCGGGTATCCTCCCCCGCAAGTGTCCCCCTGTACCCCAAAACGGGGTACACCCTCACGGGGGACGCTCAAGCGTCGGCGATATCGCGGGTCTGCCTCAACCGGTCCCATGCCTTGTCAAACACCCCACGCTCTTCTTTCTTCCAGCCAAGCTGCCCAAATGCTGCGGCCTTCGGGCCCGCCCTCCCCGGAGTGTTGCGGGGCAAGGAATGGGGGTCGTGTCCAAGCTCGCGCAGCACGCGCAGGATTGCGGCCTCCTGGTGTTGCTGGCGCTGCAGTGGTCTTGCCACAGACTCAGGAACGACCACTGCGGGCTTGCTGGCGCGGGACGGGTGATTCACTGGCTGGGCGTGGTCGGAAAACGGCGCCACAGCCCCCAAGAAATCCAAGACGGGTATGGCGTCAGTCAGGCTTTCCGACTTTCTGCGCGCCCGTGCCTCGAACACCTTGATCAGCTTCAGCGCATGCCGCGCTCTCTCCCGCACCTCCGGCGCCATGTGCTCGATGTTGTCTTCAACACCCTGCCTGTGCATTGGATTCAAGCCAACCGCCGCCAAGCTGGCCAGCCAGGGCGTCAGGGTACGGTCATCATCTGGTCCGGCAGGCTCGCAGAGGGACTCGGAACCCATGGCAACCATGGCCGCACACATTTCGAGATCACGCTTTTCTTTTGCGGCCAATCTCATGTACCAATCGCGCACACCATCATTCATTCCGCACCCCTTCCCGGTGCCCTTCATCGGGGAGCCACGGCAGGCGGGTGAAGGTGTTCCGCTCTTCGGCCCGGTTTCGACGCGGGCCTATCCGTGGCAGAAACTCAGGCGGCGGGCGTGCTCACCCCTTCACCAGACCACGCGCCACCGCATCGCGCAGCAGGGCATTGATGCGGGTCTGCCAGCCGGGGCCGGTCGCCTTGAACGCTTCCAGCACCTCGACATCGACGCGCATGTTCAGCGTCGGGCGCTTGACCTCAGCAGCCGGGCGGCCCGGCCCTCGCTTGATGGTGGCCTGCGACCAGAACGCCGACACGGCGGCTTCGTCGTTCGGGTCGTAGGGGGCGCTGTCGGCATCGTGGGAAACGGGCGCATCGGCCGCGGCTTCGCGCCGGACGCGCTCCCAGTCGGTTCCGGTTGGCTTCGACTCAGTGGGCTTCTTGCCAGCTCGCATACAGATTCCTTTCCTGCTTGGACGCACGGCGTAGCGAAATGGCCCGCACCACGTCCGGTTCACGCAGCACGTAGACCAGCACCAGCACGACGCCTGCCACTTCCACCAGCACCACATCCATGAACCGCAGTTCATCAGGGCGCGGAGATTCCAGTGTCAGCTTGTGCGGCGCCTCGAACACCAGCGGGGCATCGGCCAGGGACAGCCCATGCTTGGCGATGTTCGCGGCGTCTTTCTTCGGGTCAAACGTGAAACGCATGATTATTGTAGGGGCAAGAATTCATCTGCATCAACGGGAAGCCACTACACGCAACGTGCTCGGTTCCTCGCTGGCGCTGGGTTGTTCGATGCCGGCCTGTTCAAGAATCCACGCCTCGGCCCGGGTGTGCCACATGCGCAGCAGGTCCAGCGGGCGGCGGCGATAGTGCTTCTCCGCCGTGGCGCTCGGCTTGTGCCTCTGAATCTGCGCCACGACACCGGCTGGCATCTCGACCCATTCCGCCAGCGTCCCGAAACTGCGGCGCAGGCCATGAATCGACAGGTGCGGCAGGCCAGCGGCGGCCAGGGCGCGTTCATGTCCCGTGCGCGGCTCCTTCAGCCGGCCATCGGCGGCGGTCGGGCTGCTGAACACCCATTCGTTCCGCCTGGGCAGCGCGGCCAGCAGGCGCGACACGTAGGGCGTCAGCGGGATGACGCGGGCACCCTCCACCTTGTCGGCGATGGTCAGGGAGCACCAGCGGAAATCAACGTCCTCCCAGCGCATCCCGGCAATCTCTTCGCGGCGTGCGCCGGTCAGCAGCGCGGTTTGCAGGTAGGCAGCGTGAACCGGGTTCGCCAGCTTGCGCACGGCATCGAACCACAGGGGGAGCTGTTCGCGCTGCAGGCAATCGCCCTCCTTCGCCTTCGACGGCGGCACGGCCTCGCTGACCGCCTTCGAGCGGTAGGCGTCCGGGGCAATCAGGGCGCGGAACTCGGGATGCTCACCCGCCCAGCGGATGAAGCCACGCACCAGCCGGAACGCCGACGATGCGGCGGTGGGGCGTTCGGCGGCTTCGCGGTCAAGCCACGCGGCCAGCACATCGGCATTCAGTTCTGACAGGCGCAGGGGCAGCAGCACGGC
>JBEANV010000446.1:0-3078 GCA_041165285.1 Pseudomonadota bacterium
TGGACACCTTGCGGATCAGCGCGGCGATGCGGTCCACGTCCTCGTGGCCCATGCCCTGCGTCGGCTCGTCCAGCAGCATCAGCTCCGGGTCCAGCGCCAGCGTGGTGGCGATCTCCAGCGCCCGCTTGCGGCCGTAGGGCATCTCGGCGGTGACGGTGTTGACGTACTCGCCCAGGTCCACCGACTCCAGCAGCTCGACAGCCCGGTCGTTGAGCGAATTCAGGGTGTTCTCGGACTTCCAGAAATGGAAGGAGTTGCCCACCTTGCGCTGCAGCGCCACGCGCACGTTCTCCAGCACCGTCAGGTGCGGAAACGTCGCCGAGATCTGGAACGAGCGGATCACGCCGCGGCGGGCGATCTGCGCCGGCTCTTCGCGGGAGATGTCGGTGCCGTTGAAGGTGATGGTGCCGCGGGTCGGCTGCAGGAACTTCGTCAGCAGGTTGAAGACCGTCGTCTTGCCGGCGCCGTTGGGGCCGATCAGCGCGTGGATGTGGCCGCGCTGCACGTTCAGGTTCACGTCCTGCACGGCGGCGAAGCCCTTGAATTCCTTGGTCAGACCGACGGTCTGCAGGATGAAGTCGGATGACATGCCGCGCTCCTCAACCGATGGCCGAAGCCGACTTCATCTGCTCGCGCAGCATGAACTTCTGGATCTTGCCGGTGGACGTTTTCGGCAGGACGCCGAAGACCACCCGCTTGGGCACCTTGAAACGCGCCATGCCGAGGCGGCAGTGTTCGATGATCTCGGCCTCGGTCACCTCCGAGCCTTCGCGCACCTCCAGGAAGGCACACGGCACCTCGCCCCACTTCGGGTCCGGCGCCGCGACCACGGCGGCCACCAGCACGGCCGGGTGGCGGTAGAGCACCTCTTCCACCTCGACGCTGGAGATGTTCTCGCCGCCGGAGATGATGATGTCCTTGCTGCGGTCCTTGATCTTCACGTAGCCGTCCGGGTCCATCACGGCCAGATCGCCGGTGTGGAACCAGCCGCCGCGGAACGCCTCGGCCGTCGCTTCGGGGTTCTTCAGGTAGCCCTTCATGACGACGTTGCCGCGGAAGAAGATCTCGCCCATCGTCTCGCCGTCGGCCGGCACGGGCAGCAGCGTCTCCGGGTCAAGCACGGCGATGGCTTCCTGCATCGAGTGCGTGACACCTTGGCGGGCGTTCAGCCGGGCACGCTCGCCGATCGGCAGGTCCGCCCACTCTTCCTGCTTCGCACACACCGCCGCCGGGCCGTAGACCTCGGTCAGGCCGTAGACGTGGGTGATGTCGAAGCCGATGCGCTCGCAGCCTTCGATGATCGCGGCCGGTGGTGCGGCCCCAGCGATCAGGCCGTTCACCGTGTGCGTGATGCCGGCGCGCAGCGACTCGGACGCATTGATCAGCAGGCCGTAGACGATCGGCGCGCCGCACAGGTGGGTGACGTGGTGCTCGCGGATCAGCGGGAAGATCAGCGTCGGATCAATCCGGCGCAGGCAGACGCTGGTGCCGGCCTGCAGCGCCATCGTCCACGGGAAGCACCAGCCGTTGCAGTGGAACATCGGCAGCGTCCACAGGTAGACCGAGTGGCGCGGCATGGCCCAGGTGACGACGTTGGAGGTGGCGTTCAGGTAGGCGCCGCGGTGGTGCGTGACGACGCCCTTGGGGTTGCCGGTGGTGCCGCTGGTGTAGTTCAGTGCGATGGCGTTCCACTCGTCGCTCGGCAAGGACCAGACGAACGCCGGATCGCCTTCCTTCAGGAACTCGTCGTATTCCTTCTCGCCGAGGAACACACCCGCGTCGTACTCCGCGTCCGCCACGTCGATCACCAGCGGCTTCGGCCCGGTCATCAGCGCCAGCGCCCGCTTGATCGTCGAGGAGAACTCGCGGTCGGTGAACAGCACCTTGGCGTCGGCGTGGTCGAGCTGGAAGGCGATCGCTTCCGGGTCAAGCCGGGTGTTGAGCGTGTTGAGCACCGCGCCCGACATCGGCACGCCGAAGTGGCATTCGTACATCGCCGGCGTGTTCGGCAGCATCGCCGCCACCGTGTCACCGACCTGCACGCCGCGCCGCTGCAGCGCGCTGGCGAGCTGGCGGCAGCGGGTGTACGTCTCGGCCCAGGTCTGGCGCCGTTCGCCGTGAATGACCGCGACCCGATCCGGGTAGATGCGAGCGGTGCGTTCCAGAAAACTCAGCGGGCTCAGGGCGACATGGTTGGCGCTGTTGCGCTCCAGGCCCTGGTCGTAGGCAGTCACTCGCATGTCGGTCGTCTCCATCGATGCTTTGGAGCGCGATGATCGGCCGTGACTTTTGCAGCACCTCGGAGCGAATGTATCGAATGTTTGCGTCCCGGCGCAGGGCTGGCAGCGACTCCTAGAATGAACCGATGAGCCTGCCCGACACCCCCGACGCCCTGCGCGAACAGCAGCGCCACGAGTTGCTGCAGGCGGGGCTTGATCTGCTTGACCAGGGCATCACGGTGTTCGACGCCGACCTGCGCATGGTCGCGTGGAACCAGGCGTTCCTGCGGCTGCTGGACTTTCCGCCCGCGCTGGCGCACGTCGGCTCGCCCTTCGAGTCCTTCATCCGCTTCAATGCCGAGCGGGGCGAGTACGGCCCCGGCGATGTGGACGCGCTGGTGGCCGAGCGCTTGCAGCGCGCCCAGGCCTTCCAGTCCCACGCCACCGAGCGCAACCGCCCCAACGGCCAGATCCTGGCGGTGCGCGGCGAGCCGCTGCCGCACGATGGCTTTGTCACGCTCTACACCGACATCACCGCCCAGCGCCGCTACGAGCGCGTGATCCGCGAACAGAACGCCGAGCTGGAGCGCCGCGTCGCCCAGCGCACCGCCGAGCTGCAGACCAGCAACCGCCAGTTGCGCAGCGCCCACGAGGCCAACCAGCAGATCACCGCCGCCCTGCGCCGCAGCGAAGAGCGGCTGCGGCTGATCACCGACACCGTGCCGGCCATGATCGGCTACTTCGACCGCGACGAGGTCTACCGCTACGTCAACAAGGGCTACGCCGACTGGTTCGGCCACAGCAAGGACCGCGTGCTCGGCCGCTCGATCGCCGAAGTGGTCAGCCCGCAGGTCTACGC
>JBEANV010000447.1:0-4054 GCA_041165285.1 Pseudomonadota bacterium
CGCTCATCGTTTTCGCGCCTCCATTTCGACCAGCATCCGCGTTTTCTTTTGCTCTGGCGTGCCGTTCATGCAGTGGCGCACAAACGACCCGTTGACCAAATCGGCGAGCTCGCCATGCACGCGCGGGGGCGCGGCGATCCGAAAGTAGAACTCCGGCCGCGGCCACACGTAGGCGTTGAACCCGAGCTCATCGACCGGCCAGGTGGTGCGCGTCTCCGGGTGGTGGTCCGGTACCGCATTCCAGGCGCGCAAGATGTCGCGGGCCGCCGGCGTGGCGAGCAGGGCGCCGGTGTTGGCGTGGTGCCGGCTGTCGCGGCCGACCAGTAGATCAGCGTCGCCGAGCTCGGGAAGCAGCGCCGTCACCGGCTGGGCTTCGTCGACGAGCACGCAATCAGCATCCAGGTACAGCACGAGGTCGGCGCCGGCATCGAGCGCGGCCAGCATGGCCGGCACCTTGGCCCACCGCTGATCGCGCCCGTCGTCTTCGAGCTTCGAGCCGTCGGCCACGTGGAGGGCGTAGCCGTGGCGCTTGGCGTAGCGCTCGAGCTGCGGCCCGCTCACGTCGAAGTAAGGGCGCTCGCCAAAGCGGAGGGTGACGATCGCGGTTTTCATGCGCCGTTGATGAAACCGATCTGCCACTGCAAAACGCCGCCCTGAACGCCGAGCGTGTAGGGCGAACCGTCGTTAGGCGGCGGGAGGCTCATCCACGGCATGACTTGCGGCGTGGTGTTGACGACCACTGGCGCTGGCGTCGCGACCTGGTAGAAGCCCGCGCCCGGTCCGCGGTCCACTGCGATCAGCGCGGCCGCGGCAAACTGATCGGCGGTCGTGAGGTCGGCCACGCGATTTAGGATCAGCTCCTGGTCGTCGAGCTTCTGGACAACATCGTAGATCCCAGCGAGCTCAGGCGCCGCGGCCGCCGAGTGGAAGGGGCCCACCAGGCAGGAGAGGGGCGCGACGAAGAGCCGATCGCCTTGGGTCACGCCGGCGAACGTGCTCGGCTCGGAAACGACGCCCACGGTTCCCAGAGTCGCGTTTTCGAACGTGACGCCGGTCCCGGGCAAAAGCGCGTAGGTCGCACGGAGCGCCGTCGGCAGGCCCCCGGCTTCGGTCACGGTGCAGTCTTCGACCTGGCCGTTTTCGCGAATGAGGCCGATCGTTTGGCCTAGGGCTGACTCGGCCGTGCGTAGAAATCCGCCGCTCATGATCAGGCTTCCTTTGCTGGTGGTTCCCAGCTGTGTCGGCCATCGTGGCCAGTAGCGAAAGAGCAGCGGCCTTGCACGTGGCCGCGGAGCGGGTCAACAAAACCGCCCTCCTGGCCGCACGTCTCGCGCATGCGCAAGATGTCGCGCGGGACCTGCATCATCGGCTCTTGGTCGGCCGTCTCGAGGCGTAGCGGCTTGCCGGCGTGGTCGGTGTAGCCGCTGAAGAGCGCCTCAACGCGCGTGGAGCGGGGCACGCGCGAGAAAAAGGCGAAGTCTTCGCGGTACCAAAAGCCGGCGCGAATGAACTCGATAAACATCCCGATCCGTGTCTCGCCGTCGCCGTCCAGGTACTCGAGGCCGGGCCAGGCCTGCACCATGGAGAGCATTGCGGCCCGCGTAACGGCCACCAGACCAAAGCCGCCGGTGAGAGCTCGGCGCAGCCGGGCGCCGGTCTTGGTGACGCGCTCGAGCGGGTTCGTCGGGTCGAGCGTGACCGCTACGATCGGCGTCTGCTGGCGCAGCCAGTAGGGCACGATCACGATCTGTTCGTCCTCCGGATTGAGGGCGCCGAGCAAATGCTTCAGCGTGTCGGACGAGCAATCAAGATCGTCGTCGATGCAGATCCACACGTCGGCTCCGGTGGCCAGGGCCATCGTGAATTGACGAGAGCGGCCAATTCCGATCGAGGTGCCGCCGGCGTCGTGGATCAGCGCCACGTCACCCAGGCGCCGGAGCCGGCGCACGCAACGCGCCGCGGGCAAGTCGTCGCCATCGCCGGCGGTGTCGAGCTCGGAGCGCGTAGCCTGGCGTAGGAACTCGGCGGCGGCCGCTTCGGGGCCGAGCCGCTTGCCGAGCTCGTACGTGATGACGCTGGCGGCGATCGTGGTCATGGCTTGGCAGGGTCTGGGCGCGTCGCCGGCGGCGGTGTGATCGGTGGTGTCGCCGGCGCCGGCGCGGGCGCCGTGCCACCGCGGGCCAGCTCGAGCGCTCGCGTTGCCAAGTCACCCTTGACGCGCTCGAGCTCGCGTTTCGTCCGCTCGAGCTCGCGCTGTGCGACCGTGAAGGCCTCCCGGCTTTCGGCGAGCTCGCGGCGCGTCCCCTCCAAAATGTTGCCCTGCTGCTCGAGCGTGCGTAGCGCTGTCTCGAGCTCGATCGCGTCGTCGTCGTCGTCGCCGTCGCGCTCGAGCTCGCGCGGCAAGAGCTCGCTCGGCTCCAGCTCCACGACCACCACGCGCCGATAGTTGATCAGCTGCTCTTTGAGCAGCTTCTCACGGTGCGCAGCGTGCTCGAGGCAGTACGGCACCGGAGCCACGTCGGCTTGGGTTTGGAGTGTGACGGCTGCGGCGGCTGGACAAGCGATCGTGGTGCATTCGGTCATGTGGCGGCTTTCTGGGCCGGGGGCCCGAAGATGTTGATCCCTGCTCCGAAGCCGCCCGCGAACGCGGCCGCGGCTCCAGCGAGCATCAGATTTCGGCTCGTGGGCGTGACCTTCTTTTCTCCGAAGGCCATCAGCCCGCCGAGGCCGACCAGCACGACGGCGCCGAGCTCGAGCAGGGCCGGCCCTGCCAGCTTGTTCGCGGCATCGCTGGCGAAGTCGGTGAGCGCATGGAGCGCTTTGCCCGGCGCCGCGGCGATGGCATCGGCAACGGCGGTGAGCTCCTTGATCGCGTCGTTCACAAGCGCCCGGGGGAAGGCGATCGGGATTGCGGCCGCGCGAGTCAGCAAGAGCTCGACGCTGGCCTTGACCGTCTGCGCTGCGTCGGCCAGCACGGCGCCGGGGTTCGGGAGCGAGCCGTTACGTACGAGCTCGAGCTGAGAGCGCACTACGGCAAGATTTGCCCGCGCGACCGTGACCGCGTCTCGCAGCGCCGCGAACTCGGGGCCCGCACGCGTCGCGAAGAAGTTGGCCCACGTACCAACCTGCAACGCGAGCTCGGCGCCCGGGAATTGGCGAAGCGGAAAGAGCACGATATCTTTCCACTCCGGCATGATGGCGCCGACCACGAGCGCGCCGCGCGTTGGCTTGCCCAGCTTCCCGAACGGAAACGCGCCCGGCCGCGCGAGCACGGCGAACGACACGCGCGCCGTTCCGTTCGGCCCGTTCTCGAGCTCGCACAGCTGCACCTTGCCGCGTTGCGCCCGGCGCCACCGGCCGAAATCGGCGGCCTTCTCGGTGGGCAGATCGATCCGGTACACCCCAATGGCTAGGGGGTTCACGACGGGAGCGCCGTTCACTTGAGCCAGCCTTGCCGCCGAGCTCGGCGATCGGCGCGTCGGTTTTCGCGCTTGCCCTGGTTGTGCGCCGAGATGATCAGCCCGGCCACGACTGCGATCCCCACGTCGAGAGTGATGTTAGCGAAGAAGCTGGGCGCGGCGTTGCTCACCTGGGCGGCCGACGGGAAGCTAGCAAACAGCTGGCCGAGCTCGGCCTGAAGCGCCGTCATGCTTGGCACGTGGGCCGGTGAGTAGTCGCGCGAATAGCCGGAGTCGTGCAGCGCCGTGACGAACGCTCGAGCGTCGCCGGTGCGCGCTGCGTCGAGCACGCTTTTAAATTGGTGCTTGAGCACGTGGGCGAAGTCCTGGAAGCCCTCGAGAAGCGAGCCGTACGCCCGGAATGCTCTAGGCGCCTGGCCGTGCAGCATCTTTTGGTGCAGCTCGATCAAGTGCGGGTGAAGCGCGGTTTCCGCCGTGACTTCGAACCACGGCGGCCGCCAGGCGTTGCCCGGCCACTGCGGGCCGGCGGTGATGTTGCCGGCGTTCCAGTTCATCAAGTGGCCCCGAGCGGTTTCGATCCAGCAAAGCGCAAGGAGTAGTGTCCCGGTCTCTCGGTCAATGCCCGGCATGGCCGC
>JBEANV010000448.1:0-6494 GCA_041165285.1 Pseudomonadota bacterium
TGTACCGCGTACAGCCCGAGCACCTCGGTGACGAGCCCATTCAGGTCGAGCGGCAGGAGCTGTGCCGCGGGCAGACGGGCGTAGTCGCGGAACTCGTTGACCAGGGTTTTCATGGACTGGACCTGCGCCACGATGGTGCCGACCGAGCGCACCAGCATCTGCTGGTCATTGCCGGTCAGCTTGGCTTCGAGCTTGTGCTGCAGGCGCTCGGCGGAAAGCTGGATCGGTGTGAGCGGGTTCTTGATCTCGTGGGCCAGGCGGCGCGCGACCTCGGCCCAGGCCACGCTGCGCTGGGCCGACACGACGTCGGTGATGTCATCGAACACGATCAGCCGGGCGCCTTCGGGCAGCAGCGCGCCACGCACCAGCAGGGTCTGGCCCGACTCGGCGTGGCCGAGCGCCAGCGCCTCTTGCCAGTGGCCGGGACTGTCCGGGCCGTGGTCGCTGGGGTCGAGTTCGGCGGCGTGGGTTGCGAAATGCCGGGCGACGGTCTGCGCGAAGTCCTCCAGGCCAGGCAGACGCTCCAGCGTCTGGCCAGTCCACTCCTTCGGGGCGACGCGCAGGATGCGTGTTGCGCCGGGGTTCACGGTGTTGATGGTGCCGTGGGCGTCGAACACGATGACGCCGGAGGTGAGGTTGTCGAGGATGGTCTGCAGGTGGGTCTTGGCGCTTTCGACCTCGGCCAAACTGCGCTGCACCAGGCCGCGTGCGTCGGCAAGCTGCTGCGTCATCACGGCGAACGAGCGCGTCAGTCCACCCAGTTCGTCGCGCGAGGCGAAGACTTCGGTCGGACTCAGGTCGCCGCTGGCCACTTGGCGCACACCTTCGGCCAGCATCACCAGCGGTCGGCCGAGCTGGTGGCCAAGTCCGGCGGCCATCAGCAGCGCGCTGAAGACGCCCAGGATGAGCGTGAGCGTGAGCGTGCCGATGTACATCTTGCGCAGCCCTCCGCGGCCGAGTGCGCGCTGCTGGTACTCGCTGTACGCGGTCTGCACGCGCAGCGCATTGGCCGCCAGCTCCGGTGGGACGATCTGGGTGACCTGCAGATAGCGGTCCTCGCTGCCGAGGCTGAAGCTGGTCGAAGGCATCCAGGCGATGGCACGCACGCGGGCCTGGTTGGCGGCCTTGTCCTTGGGGTCGGGCGGGATATCGGTGTCCAGGCCTTCGAGCTGGGCGTAGACGCGCAGGTTGCGGGCCTGCCGCATCATCGCGCTGGTCGGCCGGTCCGGCAGCATGGCCGCACCGACTGCGCCACCGGCCGACAACGTCACTTGCCCCGTCGGCGACAGCAGCGCGACACTCTGCGCCGAGAGCTGCTCGCGCAGGCGTTCCAAGGTCAGCAGCTTGAGTCGGTCGGAGTTCTCGGTGGCGTTTTCGGCGGCGAGGCGGGTCTTGGTGGCGACGTCGTTGACGAGCAGTTGCAGCGTGGTGCGGCCGAGATTGAGACCGGATTCGAGTGCGCCCTCGACCTCGATGTCGAACCAGCTCTCGATCGAGCGCGAGACGAACTGGTAGGACACCCCGTAGATCAGCGCGCCAGGCATGACCCCGACGAAAGCGAAGATGGCCGCCAGCTTGAACAGCAGCTTGCTGCCGAACTTGCCGTGGCGCATGCGCCGCGCCAGGTGCGTCAGTGCGACCAGGATCACCAGCCCCAGCGCAGCGGCCACGCCGATGTTGACCCACAACAGCCACTCGTAATGGCGTTCGTAGAGCACCCGGTTGTTGGTGGCAATCGACAGCAGGAAGGCCAGCACCAGCACGGTTCCACCCACCGCCAGCAGGGCGATCAGCAGGGTCCAGCGCAGGGAACGGCGGCTCATGTCGGGTCGATCAGTCGGGCAGGGCGAGGGTGCGTGCGACCCGCAGCGTCCATTCCGGCTGGCTGCCGATGCCGATCTGCAGCGGCCTTGGCAGCTGGTCGGTGTCGAGCCGGTAGGCAAATTCGATGTAGTGGCGGTCGTCCTCTGCGGGCACCGGATCGGCAATGCGCCACTGGCTGAAACGCTGCAACGCCCGCAGCGCTTCGCTGAGCGAGCGGTAGGTCTGCGACAGCCCGCCCTGGCTGACCTTGTAGCTGAAGGTCAGCGGCTGGTAGGCAATGCGCCAGGTGCGCGAGGTGCGGGCGAGTTCCTTGTCGCGCCAGTACCAGCGCGAGCGCATCAGCACCGCCTCGGCCAGAAAATGCAAGGCCACACCGCGTTGCAGCGCGTCCTCGACACCGGCAGGCAGGTCGAAGCGGGTCTCGAAAGTCAGCAGCACACCGTGCTCGCTGCGCTGGGCCTCCAGGCGCAGCAGGTCCAGTGCCCGGGCCGGTACCGCGGCCAGCAGCAGGACCAGCACGGCGCACACGGCCACGACGGTGCCCAGACGCAGACGCGTCAGGCGATCGGGGCAATGGGCAAGCGTTGGCATGCGTGTCGGCGGTGATCAGGAGGGTTTGTCCAGGCGGGCGTAGAAAAATCCATCGCCTGCGGGCACCGAATTGTCAGTCAGCGGCAGCAGGTGGCCTGGCGCCTGCCCGGCGCGGGCGTCGGCGTGGCGTTGCAAAAACGACGAAATCTGACCCGCACCTTCGGCCCGGAACATCGAACAGGTGGCGTACACCAGCCGGCCGCCCGGCCGCACGAGTGGCCACAGCGCGTCGAGCAACGCACGCTGGGTGCGGGCGAGGTCGCCGATGTCGCTGGCGCGGCGCAGCCAGCGCACGTCCGGATGGCGGCGCACGATGCCCGAGGCGCTGCAGGGCGCGTCGAGCAGGATGGCGTCGAACGGGCGGCCGTCCCACCATGCCGCGGTGTCGCGGGCATCGGCAGCGGTGGTGCGTGCGCCTAGCAGGTGCAGGCGCGCCAGCGTTTCCTCGACCCGCTTCAGCCGGCCGGCGTCGCTGTCGAGGGCGAGCAGCTCCAGATCTGGCCGCAACTCCAGCAGGTGGGCGGTCTTGCCACCCGGCGCGGCGCAGGCGTCCAGCACGCGGGCGCCTGCGGGCAGGGTGTCCGGCCCGCTGCCCAGCAGCAGCGGCGCTGCGCGCTGCGCCGACAGATCCTGTACCGAGACGCGGCCGGCGTCGAAGCCCGGCAATCCATGCACCGGCACGGGTTGGTCGAGCACCACCGCGTGGGGGCCGACTGCCGTGGCGCCCAGACCGGCCGCGACCAGCTCGGCGGCGTAACTGGCCGCGTCGCCATGTCCGGCATGGACCCGCAGCACCATCGGCGCGGCCTGGTTGGCCTCGGCCAGCAGTTCGGTCCACTGGCGCGGCCAGTCGCGCTGCAGCTGGTCGATCCACCAGCGGGGGTGCTGGTGGCGGGCGACCGGTTGCGTGGCCTTCAGGTCGGCGACCAGTGCGTCGCGCTCGCGCAGGAAACGGCGCAGGACCGCGTTGACGAAGCTCGCGCTCTTCGGCGCGATCTGGTGGGCGCAGGCGACGGCCTGGTCCACCAGCGTGTGGTCCGGGTAGGGTGCTGCGGCATCCGGCCAGAGCAGCGCGAGCGCGGCGATCAGCAGCGCGTCCACACGCGGCGGCGGCATCCGCGGGGCCAGTCGCTCGCGGGCGGCCTCGGCGCCGCCCATCCAGCGCATGACGTGGAAGCTCAGGGACTGCGTGCCTGGGCGGGCGGGTGCGGGACAGGCGGTGAGCGCCTCGGTCAGCGAGCGACCGGCGCGCACGGCGGCGACCGCGTTGGCTGTGTGGGCGAGCAGGCGGGACAGCGGCAGGCTGTGGGGATGGGCGTTGGGGGCATCGGAGGAGTTCACGGGCGGCAGTCTACGTGCCGCCGGCCTCCCGTACCTGACCGACGGCCGGATTCACCGGAATGAAGTGACAGGCCAGCGCGGGAGGCAGGGGCGTGTCCAGCAGTGCGCAGGCCAGCCAGAGCGCCTCGGCCGCCATCGGCAGGCCGTCGTCGGCGTGGACCAGCAGGCCGGGGCGGGTGGTCGCAGCATCGACCCAGTGCCGCGCCAGCACTGGCCGGTGCATCCAGCCCAGGGCCTGCAGGCCCCGCAGCGCCCGGCCGAGGCCATCCACGTCCGGTACGTGGCAGGTCGGTGGCGGGGTGTCGGTGCCCCAGATGCCGTGCATCACCGTGTCGTGCCAGGCCGTGCCGGCGCCAGCGACGAGCACGCCCTCCACCTCCGGCGCGCCGCCGGGCACCATGCGGGCGAGATAGGCGGTGAATTGCGCGATTGCCTGGCGCAGGGCGAGCGGCAGGTGGTCGAGTTCGTTGCGTTCGCGCACACCGCCGCGGTGAGGGCGTGCCGGCCCCGCCAGCCGGTGGCGCACCACGAGCCACACCAGCCGGTCCAGCGCACCAATCCGCCCGTCGGCGCACATCACACGGCGCACGCTCTGCAGCAGCGCTTGCCGCACTTCCAGCGGTTCGTCGGCGCCGTGGCGCAGCAGCGCGTCCAGTGCCGGGAGGCGCGCGCCTCCCGGCAAGGCTTGTGTCCATCGGCGCACCTGGGCCTTGGTTTCGACGCCGCAGGTCGCTTCCTGCCAGGCGCGCCGTTCGCGGTGGCTGTCTGGTGTCAGCAGCAGCGCGAGCATGGCGGCCCGCCGCTCGCCTTCGCCGCACAGATGTTCCAGCCGTGACCACGCGTCCTGCGACTCGGGGTCCAGCCTCGGCGGTGCGCGGAGCAGGGGGATGGCAGGCATGAAACAAAAATTGCAAATTCGGCAAACCTTGGCATCCTGCCCGCCGGGATGCCGTCTTGTCCAGCCGAAAAGTGTTTCTGCAAGCCCGGGTTCAGAGCGGCACGGGTGTGCTGGGCTGGCCCGTCAGGCGCAGCGCGGCGTGGCCGGACAGCAGCGGCGCAGCCTTGAAGCGGCAAGCCAGCGCGACCAGCGTGGTCGGGAAGACATGCAGGGCGTGGTTGTAGCGCTCGGCCTCCCGGTTGTAGACCAGCCGGCTGATGTGGATCTGCTCCTGCAGCGCATCGCGCTGGCGCAGCAGTTCGGTGATGGCCGGCTCGGGGCCGAGGCCGGAGGTCAAGTCCTGCAGTTCGCCGACCATTGTGTCGAGCAGCCGGCCGAGCGACTCTTCTGCGGCGCCGACCATCTGCAGCGTAGTGCCGCGCATGCTGCGGGCCTGCGCCTCGTCGGTGGCACGGCCGGCCTGCCGGGCGGCGTCGATCAGCTGGGCAGCGACGGGTTGGTGGTCACCGGACAGCAGCGGGCGGGCGGCCTGCGCCAGCGCCAGGGCGACGGCATGGCGCTGGCGCAGATGGCTGGCCAGCGGGCCGTAGCTGTGGTGGGTCTTGGCGCGCAGCCGTTTGAGGCGCTTGTAGGCGCCGAGCATCCAGAAGGCCAGCACAGCCAGGATCACCAGGGTGGCAATGTCCATCTCGTGTCTCCGGGGTGGGCGGCACAGTGGCCGCGGAGGGTCAGCCTGCTGCGTCGGCCAGCCAGGCCGTGTGCCCGGCGCGGCGCAGCTCGCACGCCGGGCAGTGGCCGCAGCCGTGGCCCCACGGGTGGCGCGTGCCGCGCTCGCCGAGGTAGCAGGTGTGGGTGTGGTCGATGACCAGCGCGGTCAGCGCGGGGCCGCCCAATCGCTCGGCGAGTTCCCAGGTCTGCGCCTTGGTCAGGAACATCAGCGGCGTGTCCACCGTCATCGGCGTCGCCAGCCCGAGCGAGAGCGCCACCTGCAGGGCCTTGAGCGTGTTGTCGCGGCAGTCCGGGTAGCCCGAATAATCGGTCTCGCACATCCCGCCGACCAGCACCGACGCACCCCGCCGGTACGCCAGCGTCGCCGCGAAGCCGAGGAACAGCAGGTTGCGGCCGGGGACGAAGGTGTTGGGCAGGCCGTTCGCCTGGAACTCGATCTCGCGCTCGGCGGTGAGCGCGGTGTCGGAGAGCTGCCCGATCAGGCCGAGGTCGAGCACATGGTCATCGCCCAGCCGGTCAGCCCACTGCGGGAACTGCCGGCGCACCTCGGCGAGCACGGTCAGCCGGCAGTCCAGCTCGATGCGGTGGCGCTGGCCGTAGTCGAAGCCGAGGGTCTCGACGCGGGTGAAGCGGTCCAGCGCCCAGGCGAGGCAGGTGGTCGAGTCCTGTCCGCCCGAAAACAGCACGAGGGCGGTGCGTGGATCGCGGGCGGTGGTGGCGGTCATTGGCGGATTTCCCCTTGGCCGAGCACGACCCACTTCATCGACGTCAGCCCCTCCAGCCCGACCGGGCCGCGGGCGTGGAACTTGTCGGTGGAGATGCCGATCTCGGCGCCGAGGCCGTATTCGAAACCGTCGGCGAAGCGCGTGCTCGCGTTGACCATCACGCTGGCCGAGTCCACCTCGCGCAGGAAGCGCATCGCGTTCGGGTGGTTTGTCGTCAGGATGGCCTCGGTGTGGTGCGAGCTGTAGTGGTTGATGTGGGCGATGGCCTCGTCCAGCGAATCGACCACCTTCACGCTGATGACGGGCGCCAGGTATTCCTCGGACCAGTCGGCTTCGGTCGCGTCCACGACGACCGCGCCGGCCACGTCCGACAGGATCGCCTTGGC
>JBEANV010000449.1:0-2912 GCA_041165285.1 Pseudomonadota bacterium
TGACTTGCCCAGCGGTCCTCTTCCCGGTGACCAGGGCGGCCATGGCCATGAAGGGCTTGTAGGTCGAGCCGGGTGGGTAGGTGCCGCGCAGCGCCCGGTTCAGCATGGGCTTGTCGAGCGACTCGTTGAGTTCCTTCCACGAGTCCTGGTCGATGCCGCCGACGAAGAGGTTGGGGTCGAAGCCAGGCTTGCTGACGAAAGCCAGCACCTCGCCATTGCGCGGATCGATCGCCACCAGCGCCCCGCGCCGGGTGCCGAACAGCTCTTCCACCAGCCCCTGCAGCTTGATGTCGATCGACAGGCGCACGGTGTTGCCCGGTGTCGCTGGCTCGGAGCGCAATCGGCGCACGGGGTGTCCGCCTGCGCTGGTCTCGACTTCCTCGAAGCCGGTGGTGCCGTGCAGTTCGCGCTCATAGCTTTGTTCGACGCCGAGCTTGCCGATGATGTCGGTGCCGCGGTAGTTGGCCTGGTCCTCGTCGGACCAGTCGGCCATGTCGTCCTTCTCGCGCTGGTTGATGCGGCCGATGTAGCCGAGCACATGGCCGCCGAGTTCACCGTAGGGGTAGTTGCGGAACAGCCGGGCCTTGATCTCGACGCCGGGGAAACGGTAGCGCTGGGCAGTGAAACGGGCCACTTCCTCGTCGCTCAGCTTGGTGCGGATCGGGATCGACTCGAAGCTCTTGGAGTCGCCCATCAGGCGCTTGAACCGGCGGCGGTCACGTGGCTGCACTTCGAGGACTTCGCCAAGCTGGTCGATCACCGACTCCAGCTCGTCTTCGAGCTGCGAGCGGGTGATTTCCAGCGTGTAGGCCGAGTAGTTGTCGGCCAGCACGATGCCGTTGCGGTCCACGATCAGGCCGCGGTTGGGCACGATGGGCACCACGGCGATGCGGTTGTTCTCGGCCTTGGTGGTGAGTTCGTCGAACTTGATGACCTGCAGCGTGAACAGCCGCGCCACCAGCAGTCCGAAGCACACCAGCACCACCAGCGCAGCCACGATCAGCCGCACCCGGAAGCGGTCGATCTCCTGTTCGACGTTGCGCAGCTCAGTCATCGCACCCAGGCCGGACCGCTTCACAGCGGGCGGTTCTTGTCAGGGTCCGGCGCACGCCGCTGCGGAGCGAGCAGTGCCAGGCTTGCCAGGGGCCACAGCAGGCTCTCGAAGACGGGCGGCAGCAGCACGGGCCAGCCGGGGAAATCCCCGCCAGAGGCCATGCGAAGCAGCAGCGACGTCATGTGCGCTGCCGCAAACAGCGGCAGGACGTGCAAGGCCTGGGCGGGTGCCGTGAACCACAGCAGGCGGCGGTGGATCGTGATGGCGAAATAGCTGACGAGTGTGTAGGCCATGGCGTGCTGGCCGAGCAGCCCGCCCTGGTGAACGTCCATCAGCAAGCCGCACAGGAACGCTGTGCCGACACCCACCCGACGCGGTTGGTGCACGTTCCAGAACACGAGGGCCAGCGCGATGAAATCGGGCATGGCCGGCTGGCGCCCGAGGGGCACCAGATTCAAGGCCAGTGCGGCGATCAGCGTGGTCCACATGAACCACGGATTCACCGGCAGCAGCAGCTGGTCCGCTGAGCGGGGCATCATGGCTTGCGGGCTCCCTTCGCGGCGGGCTTGGCGGGTGGGCCGTCCTTGGCATGGACCGGCAGCCCGATGTCGGCGGGTGTCGGCTTGGGCGGCTGCTGGGTGCCCACGGGTTCGAGCACCAGCACGTGGCGCACGCTGTCGGGCAAGGTGGCCGGGGTCAGTGCGATCTTGGCAAAGTCGGACTGGGTACGGCGGTCGAGCCGGCTTACCCGCGCCACGGGCAAGCCCGGGGGGTAGACGCCGTCCAGCCCGGAAGTCTGCAGGATGTCCCCCACCTGAACGTCGGCGTTCGCGGCGACGAAGCGCAGCTCCATGCTGTCCACGGAGGGGTCGCCGAAGGCCACGCCACGGTGGCCGGTGCGGATGTTGTGTACAGGGATGGCCGCGTTTTCATCGACCACCAGCGTGACCTCGGAGGTCATGGGGTAGACGCGCGTGACTTGTCCGATCACACCCAGCTCGTTGATCACGGGCGAGCCATGCTGAATGCCCTGGTTGCTGCCCCGGTCGATGATGATCTTGCGGGTATACGGGTCGGTGGCGTCATAGAGCACTTCCGCGGCACGTGTCCGCACGGACAGCCGTGTGCGCAGCTCCATCAGTGCGCGCAGCCGGGCGTTTTCCTGCAGCAGTTGCTCGGCCTGCAGCGAGCGTTCGGCCTGGCGAGTCAGCTCCGCGCGGGCACGTTCGGTGGTCTGCAGGGCTTGGGCGATGCCGGAGAGGTAGTCATTCACCGATCCCACCCCACGCACCGGCACCAGCAAAGCGCGCTCGATGGGATGCAGCAGCACGGCCGCTGCGGTGCGCAGCGGCGTGGTCAGACCGACCCGCGTGTCGGCCGCCATCAGCAGCACCGACAACGATGCGAAGAACAGCAGCCGCGACAGAGCCGATGGGCCCTGTCGGAAAAACGGCGGTGGAGAGCGGTCCAGGGTGCCCAATGGCATGTCAGCAGGCGCCTGCCATCACCGCGGACGGTGCGGTCACTCCGACGTGAAGATCGAACCCAGCCGCTCCATGCGCTCCAGCGCCATGCCGCAGCCGCGCACGACGCAGGTCAGCGGGTCTTCGGCGACGAGCACCGGCAGGCCGGTCTCCTCGGCGAGCAGGCGGTCGAGGTCGCGCAGCAGCGCGCCACCACCGGTCAGCATCATGCCGCGGTCGGCGATGTCGGCGCCGAGTTCGGGCGGGGTCTGCTCGAGCGCGTTCTTCACCGCCGAAACCATCTGGTTCAGCGGGTCGGTGAGCGCCTCGAGGATCTCGTTGCTGCTGATCGTGAAGCTGCGCGGCACGCCCTCGCTGAGGTTGCGGCCCTTGAC
>JBEANV010000450.1:0-3926 GCA_041165285.1 Pseudomonadota bacterium
GCCTGCAGGGTGTCGCCGACCTCGCCGTTGAGCGAGCGGGTGCCGGTGGCGCTGGTTTCCAGCGTCGTGCGGGTCTCGTCGCGGCGGTTGTGCTCGGCTTCCCAGCCGAGCGAGAGCAGATGTGCGCCGTCGCCCGCGCTGCGGCTGAGCTTGCCGCCTGTGCTCAGGCCGCGGTCCTGGCCCGCACGCTCGTCGTCGATGCGGCGCAGCACTGAGCCGCTGCCGTCACGCTCGGTGCGCACGCTGTCGCCCGCACTGCGTCCCAGGCTGCCGCCGGCCTTCAGCTCCAGGCGCAGGCCGCTGTCGAAGCGCGTCTGCCACTGCGCGTTGAGCCGCCCGAGCGCGAAGCGGCCGGTGCCGGTGCGGTCGGCCGTGGCGTAGTCCGGCACGGCAGTCGGGATCAGCGACTGCAGGGTCTGCGCACTCTGGCTGCGTGACTCGGACAGGATGACAAACGGCATCAGCGCAAACGTCTCGCCGGCGCCGAGTCGCCATTGCAGGCGCCCGCCGGCATGGAGCGACTGGCGGCGCGAGGACTCGTCGGTGATGCGCCGCTCGTCGAGCGTCGTGGCGCCATCCGCCAGACGTGTCTCGACGGTGTGGACATCCGTGTGGTCGAGGTCGCGGCCGCTGTGCAAGTTGGCCGAGAGGTTGTAGCTGAAGTCGTCGATCTGCTCGGCGCGGGTCCAGCTCAGGTCGGGTTTCCAGGCGCCTTCGTCGTGGGCCACGCGCAAGTGGACGTTGTTCAGCCGCTGGCGCACCGACTCGCGCAGCACGATGTTGATCGTGCCGGCAATGGCCTGCGCGCCGGTCTCGGCGGTGGGGCCGCGGGTGATCTCGATGCGCTCGACCTGGTCCGGGGTGAGCGAGTCCAGCGCCATGCCATAGGGCATGCGCTCGCCGTTGAGCAGGATCTGGGTGTAGCCGCTGCCCAGGCCGCGCATGCGCACATCACCGCCGCGCCCGGGCCGCCCGCCGCCCAGCGTCACGCCGGGCAGGCGCTTGAGCACTTCGCTGACGGTGGCGTCGCCCATGCGCTCGATTTCTTCGCGGCCGACCACCGTCTTGGCCGCGGTCGATTGCTGGCGCTGCGCTGCATCGGTGGGCACCGTGCGGCGGATCTCGACGCGCTCCAGCGTGGTCGCGGGCGGGGTGGCGGGCGCTGGCGGCGCATCGGCAGTCTGGGCGTGGACCGCGCTGGCGAGCAGCAGCAACGAGGAGGGCAGGGAGGGCAGGGTACGCATGGACCGCATTGTCTCGCCAGTCTCGCTAGACTCCCGGCCCATGACTGAAACCCTGTGCTCCCGCCCCGATCTCGCCGGCCGCCGCCTCGTGCTCGGCCTCACCGGCGGCATCGCCTGCTACAAGAGTGCCGAGCTGCTGCGGCTGCTGGTCAAGGCCGGGGCCGAGGTCCACGTCGCGATGACCGACGGCGCCCGGCGCTTCATCACCACCGAGACGATGCAGGCCCTCTCCGGGCACCCGGTTGCCACCGACACCTGGGATGCCCGCGAACCCAACGGCATGCCCCACATCAACCTGACCCGCGGCGCGGATGCGGTGCTCGTCGCTCCGGCCAGTGCCGACTTCATCGCCCGCCTTGCGCAGGGCCGCGCCGACGACCTGCTGAGCCTGACCTGTCTCGCACGTCCGCTCGCCAGCGGGGCCGCCGATGCGCACCCGGTGCCGCTGATCCTTGCGCCCGCCATGAACCGCGAGATGTGGGCCCACCCGGCCACGCAGCGCAATCTGGCGCAGGTCCAGGCCGATGGTGCGTGGGTGCTGGGCGTGGACGCGGGCATGCAGGCCTGCGGCGAGATCGGTGACGGCCGGATGATCGAGCCGGCCGCGATCGTCGAAGACCTGATCGCCGCGCTGTCGCCCAAGCCACTGGCGGGCAAGCGGGTGCTGATCACCGCTGGTCCCACCTTCGAGGCGATCGACCCGGTGCGCGGCATCACCAACCTGTCGAGCGGCAAGATGGGCTTCTCGCTGGCACGCGCCGCCCGTGAGGCCGGGGCCGACGTGACGCTGGTGGCCGGGCCGGTGCATCTGGATACGCCGCGTGGTGTGCGCCGCATCGACGTGCGCTCGGCGCAGCAGATGCACGATGTCGTGCTGCCCGCTGCGCCGCAGCACGATCTCTTCATCGCCACCGCCGCGGTGGCCGACTGGCGCCCGGCCAGCCTGTCCGCACACAAGATCAAGAAGGCTGGCAAGAAGGTGGCGCCGACCTTCGAGTTGAGCGAGAACCCGGACATCCTGGCCGCTGTGGCTGCGTTGCCTGACCGGCCGTTCTGCGTGGGCTTTGCCGCCGAGAGCGAGAGGCTCGAACACCACGCCCGCGAGAAACTGCAACGCAAGAACGTGCCGCTCATCGTCGGCAATCTCGGCCCCGCCACCTTCGGGCGTGACGACAACGCACTGCTGCTGGTCGATGCCGATGGCGCCCGCGCGCTGCCCGAAGACGGCAGCCGCTGCGACAAGCAGGCGCTGGCGCGTGCGCTGATCGCCGACGTGGCGAGGCGCATGGCCGACTGAAATCCTGCCGATTCCGAGGCGCTATAGTCGCCGCCGTTCCCACCCAACCCCCGGAGCCTCCGCCTTGGACGCCAGCAATCCCTACGGCCTCGCCGCCCTCTGGTCCGGCTCGGACCTCGTCGCCAAAACCGTGCTGCTGATCCTCGTGGTCATGTCGGCCGGGAGCTGGTACCTGCTGGTCGTCAAGTGGATCGAGCAGCAGCGCATGCTGACCCAGGCCAAGGCGACCGAGGCGTTCTGGACGGTGGCCAGTGTTGCGCTGGGCGTGGACACGCTCGCCGCGGGCAGCCCTTTTCGTTTCATTGCCCAAGCCGGTGCCGATGCGTCGGTCAAGCACGCCGGCCTGCTCGGCCAGATCGACCTGAACACCTGGATCACGATGTCGATCCAGCGCGCCATCGAGCGCGTGCAGGGGCGCTTGCAGAACGGGCTGGCCTTCCTGGCGACCGTCGGTTCGACCGCGCCGTTCGTCGGCCTGTTCGGCACCGTCTGGGGCATCTACCACGCGCTCACCGCCATCGGTGTCGCGGGGCAGGCGAGCATCGACAAGGTGGCAGGGCCGGTCGGCGAGGCGCTGATCATGACCGCCATCGGTCTAGCGGTCGCGGTGCCGGCGGTGCTCGGCTACAACTGGCTGGTGCGGCGCAACAAGGCGGTGATGGACGAGGTGCGCGGCTTCGCGGCGGACCTGCACGCGGTGCTGCTGGCACAGGCGTCTGCAGCGTCCAAGGGCTGACATGGCGCTCCCGCCCGGCCCGTTCGATGCCCCGACAGGCGACGACGAGGTTCTGTCCACCATCAACACCACGCCGCTGGTGGACGTCATGCTGGTGCTGCTGATCATCTTCCTGATCACGATTCCGGTCGTCACCACGTCCATCAAGGTCGATCTGCCGCTGGAGCGCCTCAACCCGCGCCAGAGCCAGCCGGAGAACATCGTGCTTTCGGTCGACGCGAAGGGTGCGGTCTATTGGCACGACACGCCGCTACCCAATGCCGAGGCGCTGGTCGAGCGGCTGATGAAGGTGTCGGTGCAGTCGCCGCAGCCCGAGGTCCACATCCGTGGGGACCGCTCGGCGGCATATGCGCCGGTCGGGCGGGTGGTGCTGGCATGTCAACGCGCTGGCATTGCCCGCGTCTCGTTCATCACCGAGCCGCCCGCGTTGCGCTGAGCCGAACCGAGGACAAGGAAACTGCAATGGCGATGAACCTCGGCCCCGGCGATGGCCTGACCCCGGGCAACGATCCCGAGCCGATCATGGACATCAACACCACGCCGCTGATCGACGTGATGCTGGTGCTGCTGGTGATGCTGATCATCACGATCCCGATCCAGTTGCATTCGACCGACCTGAACCTGCCGACCGGGAAGCCGCCGGTCAACG
>JBEANV010000451.1:0-2619 GCA_041165285.1 Pseudomonadota bacterium
ACGCCTCGAACACGTTGCGGCTGCCCATGACGGTGTTGGCGAACATGTCGGCCGCCGCGCCCTTCATGCCGGCGGCGGCATGGACCACGCAGTCCACGCCCTGCAGCATCGCGTCGAACGAACCGCGGGCGAGCAGGTTGGCGGCGGCGGTCTCGACCTGCGCCTGCGGGAACTCCTTGACCAGCGACTCGATGAAGCCGGCCGGGGCCTTGTTGCGGAAATGCAGCCGCAGGTCGTTCTGACCCTGCATCAGCAGGCTGCGGGCGATCTGCTTGCCGAGGAAGCCGCCGGCGCCGGTGAGGAGGATTTTCATGCTGCGACCTCCGGGGTGGTGCCGTTGCGGGTGCCGTTCTGTTCGGCCATGCAGGCGTCCACGCCCACGACGATCTGGTCGATCACGCGGCACACGCGCAGGATCTGTTCGGGCGGAATCGGGTCCGGTCCCTTGCCTTCGACGGCGTCGTAGAAGCGGTCCAGCAGCACGCGCATGCACTGGAAGTAGTGGAACTCGTACTTCCGGAAGCGGGTGATGTTGCGGCGGCCATTCGCGGCGAGCTGCTTGGCTTGCGTCCACGCCATGAACTGCCGGCCCAGCGCGCTCGGCGCCGACCAGCGCGACGCCTGGATCAGCGTGCGCGCGGTGTAGTCCAGCTCGACCGAGTCGTTCGTGCCGACCACTTTCAGCGTGTGCGGCACGGGGCGGCCGTGGGCGCTGACGTTGCCGCTCACGGTGACGCCGCCGCTGCGCAGGATGAAGCGCAGCTCGTCGGGCATCGCGTCCACGATGGCCGAGCCGGTCGGGCCGCGGCGGCGGAAGGCGAGCACGCGGGTGTCGATCTCGTCGCCGAGGAAGGGGATGACCTTGGCCAGCACATGGTCCAGCACGTTGTGGAACAGCTTGCCCGGCAGGCGATGCACCCAGTGGCCCGGATCGGTCATCACGGCCAGACCGTAGTCGCCCGCGAGGTTGTAGCCGTAGCTGGTGTCGAGGTGGACGATCTCGCCGAGCGTGCCCTTCTTCACCAGCGCCTCCAGCTCCAGCCCCGGCGTCTCGTAGTTGTAGAGGTAGTTCACCCCCGCCTTGCGCCCGGCTTGCTGGGCCAGCGCCAGGATTTCGCGGGTCTGCACGGCGGTCAGCGCAAACGGCTTTTCCATGAACACATGGCAGCCGGCGGCAAACGCCATCTTCGCCAGGAACAGGTGCGAGTCCGGTGGCGTGGCGATGTGGACCACGTCGAGCCGCTCCTTGGCGAACATCTCGGCCGCATCGTCGTAGCGGCCGGGGATCTTCAGCCGCACGGCCAGTTGCTCGGCCATCAGGGTTTCGCGGTCGCACACGGCGACCACCTCGCCGCGCCCGATGGCGCGGATCTGTTCGACGTGGCCGTCGGCAATCTTGCCGCAACCGATGATTCCTACCCTCAACACGGTATGCACTCCTGGTGATGCTTCAAAGACTTCAACGACTGCAAGGCCAGTGCCAGTACGTCGGATTCAGCGGCTCGTGCGGCCCCAGCTTCCGCTGGCCCGCCCGGTCGAGAAACGCCAGGACGCCACCAGGAACGCCCAGTTGAGCGCGAACAGGAAGGCTGCCAGCTTGACCAGCGTCGGCAGCTTCACGCCCCGCGTCGTCAGCCGCCAGCCCGCCCAGGCCAGCCCATAGCCCACCGCCTGCGCCAGTGCGTACAAGGCCCAGCCCGACGACGATTCGGTGACCGCCAGCGCGACCGACGCCGCCAGCGCGAGCAGCAGCAGGTGCGGCGCCGTCCAGCGGAGAACCTTGTGCGAGACGTAGGCAAACGCGGTGGCCAGCGAGGTGCGGGTCAGGTACTGCGGGTGGCGGGCGAGCGCCTGGAAGTTGCCGATGCCGATGCGGATGCGGCGCTTGACCTCTTCGCCGATCTGCTCGGGCGTGTCCTCCTCGGCCCAGGCTTTCGGCTCGTACACCAGCCGGTGCCCCGCCGCCGACACGTTCATCGCCACGCAAAAATCGTCGCAGATCGTGTCCGGCCGCAGCGGCTGCCAGAGTTCGCGGCGGATCGCGTAGATCGCGCCGTTCGCCCCCAGCAGCGCGCCGATGCGGGCCTCGAAGAACTTCAGGAACTGCTCGATGCGCCAGTACAGGCTGTCCTGGTTGTCACCGCCGTTGCCCATCAGGCGCAGCTCGCCCGTGACGCCGCCGACCTTCGTGTCCTGAAAACGCGACACCAGGTCGTTCAGCACGCTGGCCTTGCCGCGGTTGACCTCGAAGGGCAGGGCGACGACGCGGGGTTCGTCCTTGAACTGTGCCATCAGCTCGGCGGTGCGGTCACGGCTGCCATCGGAGCCGATGTAGGCGCGCAGCTTGTCGGCGGGGTAGTCCAGCTTCAGCAGGTTCTCGATGCGCGAGACGATGTGCGTCTCTTCGTTGTACGCGGAGATGACGACCGCCACGGCCGGCCAGTCCTGCTCTGCCTCGCTGCGGCCCGCGTCGATGCGGCGGTCGTGCTTGCGGAAGACGAAGCCTGCGTCGCGCAGGCCCTGGACCACCGATCCGACGACGAACAGCACCACCGGGTAGAGTGCGTAGGAATAGAGGACCGCGACGACACCCCCGATGGCGATGAGGGCCAGCAGCGT
>JBEANV010000452.1:0-2691 GCA_041165285.1 Pseudomonadota bacterium
GGCTGAGCGGGACCAACCGGCTGCTCGGCGTGGCCATGGACGCGCTAGAGAGTGGTGTGTGGCCGAAGACGCCGAACCCGCTCTGCGGCTGGTGCCCTGTGAAGGACTGCGAACACAACAGGAGCGCATGATGCACGTGTTCAGAGTGACGCTGAAGGGCCGCGACGAGAAGGGCGCGTTCTCCTACGTCGACCTGCCGACATCGCCCGAGACCAGCTTGGTCGTGTTCTCGCAGGCAGTGAAGGCAGGCGGCGGGGTCTGTAACGAGGCCGTGGCCATCCCCTACGAGAATATCCTCTACGTGGCGCGCATGGACGTCACCGAACCCACGGGGATTTACTCGCCAGCGCGGGGGTCGCGTGACCATTGAGCGCGACGTCAAGGCGCAGCTGCGCGCGCTGCTCAAAGAGATCGGCGCCTACCAGTACTGGCCGGTGCCGCGCGGACTCGGCGCAGCGACCGTGGACGTGCTGTTCTGCTACAAGGGCAAGTTCTACGGCGTCGAGACCAAGCGGCCCGACGTCAAGAAGTCGAGCGCGCGGCAAGCGTGCGTGCTGCGCGACATCGCCTCGGCGGGCGGCGGGATCGCCGTCGAGAACTCCGTGGGGCTTGAAACCGTAAGGAAGATGCTCGGGCTATGACCAACATGTTTGAACGCGAAGTTGAGGAAAAAGTATGGAGTATGCTTATGGAGTTGGGACTTTCCCTCGCCGAAGCGAAAACTGTTGACTGGAGAAAAGCTCGGGATAAGTGCTACGAAGAACGGGGAGAATGCACGATAATGAGCATAAAGCCGTACGTCGCCGTCGCAGCAGGTAGAGCGCGCCATTGATCTACTCCGCTGCCCACAACGCCCTCGCCGTCGAAACCGACGCCGCGCTCCAGACCCTCGCGCTGGTCGGGGGCGGAACGCGCGTCAACGGCTTCGGCGTGGCCTGCCCCGCGACGCTGGCAAACCTCCAGGCGCTGCGACGCGGCGGACATATCTGCCCACCGCCCATGGACATTCACGGCTACGACTGGCCGATCAAGCGGGGCTGGAAGGTGATGCCGCACCAGCGGGTGACGGCGAACTTCCTGGCCCTCCACCCGCGGTCGTTCTGCCTGAACGACATGGGCTCGATGAAGACTTTGTCCGCCCTCTGGGCCGCGGACTACCTCATGGAAATGCACCGGCGCCAAGGTGTGAAGATGCGCGCGCTCGTCGTCGCCCCGCTGTCGATCCTCTCAACGACCTGGGGCGAGGCCATCTGGCAGCACTTCATTGGCCGGCGCACGTTCACCGTGCTCACCGGGACCGCCGAGAAGCGGCGCAAACTACTGGAGAAAGACACTGACTTCTACATCATCAACCACGACGGACTCGCCATCGGAGTTCCGGCTACCCGCAAATCGCCACTTGAGGGGTTGGCCAAAGACCTCAGTCTACGTGACGATATTCGGCTCGCCATCATCGACGAAGCCTCGGCTTATCGTAACGCAACTACACGGCGACACCGCGCCGCGAGAGCGCTCCTCAAGGATCGGCCATATCTCTGGCTTATGACCGGCACACCCACGCCGAACGGGCCGACCGACGCCTACGGCATGGCCAAACTGGTCAACGACGCTTACGGCGAGACGTTCACCAACTACAAAGCCCGCGTGATGCTGAACGTCTCGCAGTACAAGTGGGTGGCCAAGTCCGGCTCGGCGCAAGAGGCCAAGAAACTACTGACGCCCGCGGTGCGCTTCGCCATCGAGGACTGCATCGAGCTTCCGCCCTGCACCGTCCAGCAGCGCGAGGTCCCGCTGAGCGCCGCGCAGACCAGGGCCTACCACGTTCTGAAGAACGAGGCAGTGCTGGCGATGCAAAGCGGCCAGCTTGTCCACGCCGTGAATGAAGCGGCGCTGCGCATGAAGCTTATTCAGGTGGCGTGCGGCGCGATCTACGACGTCGACCACAAGACAGTCCACGTGGACCCTGGCCCGCGGCTCGCAGAGCTGGAGAGTATCATCGAGGACACCGAGCGAAAGGTGGTCGTCGCCGCGCCCTTGACAAACGTGCTAGAGATGCTACATGGCCACTTCAAAGACAAATACGTCTGCGCGGTCATCAACGGACAGGTCAAGGGCAAGGAGCGCGATGACCTGATTAGGCGCATGGGCGATCACAACGATCCGCTCAAGCTGATCTTCGTGGACCCCACGACAGTTTCGCACGGGGTGAACCAGTTCGTGACGGCCAACGTCGCGATCTGGTATGGCCCCACCGATAAGAACGAAGCGTACCAGCAACTGAACAAGCGCATAGATCGGCCAGGGCAGACTGTCCCGACCACGATCATTCAACTGGTGGCGACCAAGATCGAGAAGGAAATCTTCGCTCGGCTGGAGGCCAACCAGAGTATGCAGGGCGTAATTCTCAAACTCGCGGAAGGACTGTTGTGACCCCAACTCCTGAACAGTGCGTCGAGCACTACCTGAAACTGCGCGAGGCCAAGAAGGTCTTCGAGACTGAGATGAAGGCCAAGGTGGCCGAGTACGACGATGCGCTGGAGGCCATCGAGAACCACCTGCTCGCGGTGATGATCGAGCGCAAGGAAGTGCAGATCAAGACCGCGCACGGCACCGCGTTCCAGTCCCCGCAGATACGCGCGAAGCTGGTGGACCGCGCCGCGCTCGTCGACTACGCTCAGCGCACCGGCGACT
>JBEANV010000453.1:0-3553 GCA_041165285.1 Pseudomonadota bacterium
CCGCGGCCACCTGGCGGACATGGCGGCGCGTCTCGTCGGACAGGCCGCGCTGGTTCTTCAGCGCACGCGAGACGGTGCCGACCGACACGCCCGCGGCGTTGGCGATGTCGCGGACGGTGACATCGCTGCTCATGGCTGGCACTCCGCGGCGGACAGCGGGCGGGCGCTGAACCGGCTGCGCACGACGAGCGGCTGGCCGGGCGTGAGCGTCAGGCCGGTGCGGGCGGACAGCGGGTGATCGGCCGGCGGCGTGGCGACCCGGCCCAGATCGAACACGCCGCACACCGGCTCGACCCCGAGCGCCAGATGCCGGCCATTCCACGGCGGATACAGGCGGCCCCGGTGGCTGACCCAGAGCATCAGGTCGGGCAGCAGCGCGCGGTCCCAGTCCAGATCCAGCGCCCAGCCGCAGTCCAGATAGCGGGCGGTGACGGGGCCGTCGAGTGCCATCACCTGCAGCAGGTCTTCGCTGTCGCGGGGTTGCGGAAAGCGGGTGAGGTCGGCGGGAGGGCCGTCGGTGGTGGGTACAGCGTCCAGGCGGCTGAAGCGCTGGTCGGGTGCCAGGCGCGAGCGCCCGGGTTCGGCTGGCACGGGGTAGGTCAGGCCAGGTCCGTGGCGCGGCAGGTCCAGCGCCACGCGGCCGGCGTCGAGCCGCAGCGTCGGATGCAGGGCCACTGGCACGATGCAGGGGACGCGGGCTTCCACGCACAGTTCGAGATCGACTGCGGCAGCGTCTGGTTGCGCACGCACGGTGCGGGTCAGGCGCCGGATCGGGTCGGACGGGGGCAGGGCGATCGTCAGCGACAGGGTGTGCGGGTCGTCGGTGGGCAGCCAGTCCCAGTCGTGGTGTGCGCTGTAGCCGTGGCCCCACGTGTCGTGGGGTGTGCGGGTGGTCCAGTCGACGGGCAGATCAGCAGGACAGTCGGCGCGGCCGAACGGCACGCAGGGCCAGTCACCCCGCAGGCCACGCATCAGGCCGGTCTGCTCCGCACCGATCGGCTCGGCGTGCCAGGGAGCGACCTGCATGGGCGAAAAATCCGGATGTCCGGGGGCCGTGAAGACCACCGGCGCCAGCATCGCCCCCAGTCGGTTCAGGGTCATGCGGCCGTGGGCCCAGGCGAGCGAGCGGGCCTCGGGCGTGGTCCTGTAGGGGTTTGACATGGCGCGGGCTCTGGTTTTTCCGGAAGCCCAAGTGTAGAAAACGCTGCTCGTTTAGTAAACGATCCTGTCTGCAGTCTTGTTTCTTCAGCGTTGCTGAAACGGTGTCATCCGCAGGATGCACTCATGCGTTGTCAGCCGTATCAATAAGTTCACCTTCAAGCGGCACCTGGTGTGTCACGGGAAGATGTGAAAAAACCCGATGGGCCACCCCGCCATGAAGCACCTTCTCCGCACCGATCACCCCGCTCCCCGCCGTCTGCCCTTGCAGGATCGCCAGACCGAAAAGGGCCGCAAGCAGGAAACTTTCGACTACGGCCGCATCGGCTGTGACCAGCGCAGCATGGCGTTCGCCCTGCGCATGGACCGCAAACGCTGATCTTCGCGCACCGGGTGGACGCGTCCAGTATCGCGTTCATCAGCCTCAGGAAGATTGCCGTGCGGTAAACACACGCAAAATTCCCCCTGATGGCGAAAAATCCCCCGAATGAAGGTATTCTCATGTGACGATTGTTACTGTATGGATCCAACATGGATCCATCGTGACAAGCTCTCAGGAGAGGCCCGCCATGAAGTACCACAGGCGCATTCGCTGGTCGGATTTGTTCACCACCTCCACCGGGCTGGCCCGGCTGTTTCTGGTGGTGCTGGTGTGTCCCGCGCTCATGCTGGCCGCTGCGCTGGCGTCGATCGTGATGACGCTGGTCGGCTCGCTGTCCATGCTGGGACTCACGGCGCGGCAACCCCGCGCACCCTGGCGGGTGGCGGGGGAGATGGTCGGCGCGGTGCTCGCCCGCGCCATCGGCCGTCAAGGCTTCACAGCCTGAACACCGCTTGATGACTTACATCTTGACGGCTTCGACCTGGACCACCAGGCGCATGTCGTCCGAGAAGCCGTAGTTGAGGCCATAGCTGGCACCCCACAGGCTGCGCTTGATGGTGGCTTCGAAGTCACCACCGCAGACCTCGCGCTTGACCATCGGGTTCATGTAGCAGTTGAACTTGTTCGCCTTCAGCGTGACCGGGTGCGTCTTGCCCAGCAGCGTGAACTGGCCGGTCACTTCGGTCACCTTGTCGCCGTTGAACACGAGCTTGTCGCTGACAAAACGTGCCGTCGGGTAGGCCGCGGCGTTCAGGATCTCCGGGCTCTTCAGGTGGCCGTCGAACGGGGCGGTGCCGGTGCTGATCGAGGTCACGTCGAGCGTGATGTCCACCTTGCCGGTCTTGCCGGCGCGGTCGAACTGGACCGTGCCTTCCTTCTTGTCGAAGCGGCCACGGTTGGTCGAGGTGCCGAAGTGGTCGATCTCGAACATCACGAAGGTGTGGGTCGGGTCGATCGCATAAGTGGCGATCTCGGCGTGGGCGGCCGAGGCGAACAGCGCGGGCACCAGGGCCAGGGCGAGCAGGGTCTTCTTCATGGGAGGGTTTCCTTCGGGGTTGGAGAGGGTATTCAGAGACAGGCGAGACGGGTATCAGAGCGCAGGCACACCGTTCAGCAGCAGCTTGAACTTGACCTGCACGTCGTTGGCGACCATCGAGGTGTCGGCCCATTCGCCTTCACCGATCTTGTATTCGAGGCGCTTGATGGCAAACGCGCCTGCGGCAGTGGTCGTGCCGCCAGCCTGGGTCAGCGTGACCGGCACCACCACATCGTGCGTGCTGCCCTTGATGGCGAGCTTGCCGGTGACCTCGAACTTGCCGGCACCGACCGCCTTGATCGCGCTGGACTGGAACGTCGCCTGCGGGAACTTGGGCACGTTGAACCAGACAGGCTTGACCACCTCGGCGTCGGTCTCCGGCGCACCAAAGGTGGCGCTGCCGGTGTCGATGGTAAAGCTGACCTTGCCGGCCTCGGGCTTCTTCGGGTCGAACGCGATCTGCGCATCGAACTTGCGGAACTTGCCCTCGACAGGCACCCCCATCTGCTTGCTGACGAAGGCCATCTCGCTCTTGGCAACGTCGAGCTTCTGCTGCGCGAGGGCGGGCTGGCTGACCAGGACGAGGAAAGCGGCGGCGGCCAGCGCCGCGGTGCTGAACGTGTTCATGGGAATGCTCCGGAAAAGGTGAGGGGACTCAGACCGGGCCGATGCCCATGCGGCCGAGCAGGCGGTCGCGGTCGATGAACTGGTGCTTCAATGCGGCGCCGACGTGGGCGACGACGAGTGCGGCCAGCGCGAAGGCGCTCAGCGCGTGGACGGGCTTGATCATCTCCGCCAGCGCCTTGTCCACCGGCACAAAGTCCGGCAGCGGCAGCACGCCGAACCACACGATCGGGAAACCCGCCGCGGAGCTGTAGGCCCAGCCCGTCAGCGGCACCACGAAGAACAGCAGGTACATCAGGTGGTGCGTGGCATGGAAGGCCGAGGTCTGCCAGCCGGGCATGGCGGCCTGGATG
>JBEANV010000454.1:0-3238 GCA_041165285.1 Pseudomonadota bacterium
GGCTGCCCGCACATCAGCGACAGCGGCACGGTCAGGCCGTGGTCCACGTCCATCTTGTTGACGATGGTCAGGTCGAAATCGTCCTGGATCACCGACTGCGCGATGTGGGCAGCGAGTTCCGGGTGGCCGATGACCTTCGGGACCGGGCGCGGACCCCAGCCTTCATCCGCCGGCGTGAACTCGGCCGCGCAGCCGATGGCGAAGGTCGGGATCATGTCCAGGCTGAACGCGGTCGCGTGGTCGTTGTAGACGAGGAAAACCACGTCGGGCGTGTTGTCCTTCATCCACTGCTTGGACGGCTCGTAGCCCTTGAACAGCGGCTGCCAGTACGGCTCCTGGGTCTTGCCGAGGTCGATGGCGGCGCCGATGGCCGGGACGTGCGAGGTGTAGACGGAGGCGGTGATGCGGGCCATCTCAGGCACCTGCTTTCTGTTGCGGGCTTGGCTGGTGGGCGGCGCCTTGCGGCTGGTTCTGGGGCTGGGCGTCGCCGTTTTCGCCGAGGTAGCGGTTGCCGTCGATGGAGCGCCCGCCGCCGAGCATCATCGCCATGTACTCCTCCTGCGTCATGCCCGTCATGCTGGCGGCCATGTACTGGAAGCTCTTGCCGTCGGTCGCGCCAATCTTGGCGAGGAAGTAGATGTTGCCGCCCGCGGCGATGCAGCGGTTCAGGTCGCGGGTCAGCACGCCCTGCTTCTGCTCCTCGGTCATCGGCCACTCGTCGAGGTAGGCGCGCTCGTCCGCCTTGAACCGCTCGCGGTTGGCCGCCTTCATCAGCGACATGCAGAACTGGTTGAGGTGGTAGCCCTTGCGCGACTGTTCCGCGTCGAAGATGGTCGTGCCGGGTACGTCCAGATAGGGTTTGTCGAGTGCCATGGAGAACGCCTTTCAGAGAGCGGCACAGCGGAAGCTGGCGGCCGATTCGAGGTCACCGCCCTGGTAGCGCGCCACCTGCGGCCACGCGCACAGCGGGCGGGTGCGGGTCTTGGACCAGTCGGCGGGGATTTCCTTGTTCGCAGGGTTGAGGCTGGCGGTGAGTGCCTGCGGGGCCTGGCCCTTTTCCACCCAGTCCACCAGGGCGCCGAGCGCGTCGAACTGGTCGGTGGCCGGACCACCCGCACAGTGCGCCATGCCGGGCACGCTGTACAGGCGCGAGAACGCGGCGCCGTCCGCCCCGGCGTTGACCTGCAGCTTGCCGAACCAGCGTTGCGTGTCGTTGATGGAGAACACCGCGTCACTGTTGCCGTGGTAGACGATCAGCTTGCCGCCGCGCTGGCGGAAGGCGGCGAGCTTGGGGTCATCGACATCGGGCGGGGTCATGAACTGCATCGCCGATTCGGTGTGCAGGTCGTTGCGGGCGAAGATGCGCGGCGCGTCGGCATCGAAGTTGAACTTGCTCAGGAAGCCCAGCAGCGCGGCCGGTGTGCCATTGGTCATCGTCGGCGGCGTCGTGAAGATGTACGACAGCGAGCCGGCACCCATCGTCGCGATCACCGGCATCTTGTCCCACGGCGGAATCTGGCTTTCCATTTTCCAGAAGCGCCAGTTGCTCGCACCCATGCCGGCGTCGAACGACCAGTCGCTGTAGAGCTGCTCGCCCTTGCGGTTGCGCGGGCCGTCGAACGCCCGGTTCAGCGCGGTGACCTGCGGGGCGCTCAGGCACTGCGCGGTCTTGGCGCCACTGCACTGCAGGTCCGCCAGCTTGAACACCGATTGGCAGCGCGCCAGATCGCTCACCAGACCGTCAGCGGCACCGTCCAGGGCGTCGCACTTTTCCAGCACCTTGGCCGCGACCAGCTTCATGTCGTCCGTGGTGAACGCCTTGCGGATGTCCGGGTCGGCCGGGTTGACCATCTGCCAGCTCTGCACGTCCCAGGCGTGCTGCACCGCCGCCTTGGGCAGGTTCAGGCCCGGCGCGCCCGCGAGGATGCCGTCATAGCGGTCGGCGTAGCGGGTGGCCGCGACCAGCCCATGGCGACCGCCGTTGGAGCAGCCCGCCATGTAGTTGCGCGCCGGGGCCTGGCCGTAGTGGCTGGCGATCACCGACTGGGCGACGGTGAACATGGTGTCGTTGGCGGTGTAGCCGTAGTCGCGCCGGGCCTGCGGGTCGATGCCGAAGGCGTTGCCCTGCGCCAGCGCGAATTGCTTGTTGGAGGGATCGGCCTCGCCGTGGCCCGAGTCCGAGCTGATCACCGCGAAACCACGCTGCAGGCCGTTGGTGGACAACACGCCGAGGGCGCCGAGCGCCGGCACGATCTTGCCGTCGTTGCCACCGTTGACCTGGTGCAGGAAGCCCTTGTTCCACGCCTGCGGCAGGCGCATCTCGAAGCCGATGGCGTAGCGGTTGCCGTCCACGCCAGTGCGCTCGTTGGCGACACCTGTGACCTGGCAGTGGGCGGGCGTGCCCTTGTCATCGGCAGCGACTTCCTTGGACGCGGTGACGCGGACGTTCTTCAGCGACGCAAGCGCGGTCGGCAGCTCGGCGCAGGCGACTGGCGTGGTGCGCATCGCCGGGGTGCCGCACGCGGACAGTGCCGCAGCGGCGATCAGCGTCAACGCGGCGCGGGCTGTGGTGTTTTTGCTCATGGGTTTGTCTCCTCGTTATGTGTTGCCACGCAGGCGCTCAGGCACTTGCTTCGTCAGGCCAATACAGGCGCATCGGGTTGTCCACCAGCAGCTTCTTCTGCAGTTCGGTGGTCGGCGCGATGTGAGGGATGAAATCGACCAGCAGGCCGTCGTCGGGCATGTGGTCCTTCAGGTTCGGGTGCGGCCAGTCGGTGCCCCAGAGCACGCGGTCCGGGAACTCCTCGACCACGCGGCGGGCGAAGGGAATCACGTCGGTGTAGGCGTTGCGTTCACCATCCAGCGCCTTCGGGCCGGTGACGCTCAGGCGCTCGGGGCAGCTCACCTTGCTCCAGACGTTCGGGTGCTGGCGCATGAACTCCAGGAACAGCGTGAACTCGGGGCCGTCAATCGGCTTGGAGACATCCGGGCGGCCCATGTGATCGACCACCACGGTCGTCGGCAGCGCGGTGAAGAAGTCCCACAGCTCGGGCAGATCGACCGCCTCGAAGTAGATGACGACGTGCCAGCCCAGCTTGCCGATGCGGGCGGCGATCTCCATCAGCTCGTCCTTGGGCGTGAAATCCACCAGCCGCTTGACGAAGTTGAAGCGCACGCCGCGCACGCCGGCCGCGTGCATCAACTGCAGTTCGTCGTCGGTGACGCTGCGCCGCACGGT
>JBEANV010000455.1:0-3916 GCA_041165285.1 Pseudomonadota bacterium
CCGACTCGCCCGCCTGCCTGCTGCTGGACATGCGCATGCCCGGCATGAACGGCATGGCGCTGTTCGAGCGGCTGATCGAGCGCGGCTGGCTCGACCTGCTGCCGGTGATCTTCCTGACCGGCCACGCCGACGTGGCCACCGCGGTGATGGCGGTCAAGCGCGGCGCGTTCGATTTCGTCGAGAAACCGTTCTCGGACAATGCGTTGGTGGACCGCGTGGTGGAGGCGCTGGTCCGCAGCGAGCAGGCCCTGGCCCGACTGCGCGAGCGCGACGGCCTGCGCCGCCACCTGGCCGAGCTGACCGAGCGCGAGCTGGAGGTGATGCGCCTGGTGATCGCCGGCCGGGCCAACAAGCAGATCGCCGACGAGCTGGACATCAGCGTGCGCACCGTGGAGGTCCACCGCGCGCGGGTGTTCGACAAGATGGATGTGAAATCGGCGGTCGAGCTGGCCAATGTGCTGCGCGGCGCCGGACTGGAATGACGGCCCCATGCCCCTCGGAGAATTCGACCTCATCGCCCGCCACTTCACGCGCCCCGCGCGGCGCAACCCGCTCGGGGTGGGCGACGACTGCGCGCTGATCGCCCCGGCCCCCGGCATGCAGCTCGCGGTGTCCAGCGACATGCTGGTCGAGGGCCGGCACTTCCTGTCCACCGTCGCGCCCGAGCGGCTCGGCCACAAGGCGCTGGCGGTGAACCTGTCCGATCTGGCCGCCTGCGGCGCGAAGCCGCTGGCCTACACGCTGGCCCTCGCGCTGCCCCGGGCCGACGACACCTTCCTCGCCGGCCTTGCCCGCGGCCTGCACACGCTGGCCGACCGCCACGACCTCGACCTCGTCGGCGGCGACACCACTGCCGGGCCGCTGAACCTGTGCATCACCATCTTCGGCGAGGTACCGCCCGGCGCCGCCCTGCTGCGCAGCGGCGCCCGGCCGGGCGACGAACTCTGGATCAGCCACCCGCTCGGGGACGACACCCCCGGCTGGCTCGGCGACGCGCGGCTGGCGCTGGAGGTGTTCCGCGGCACGCCGGGCCTGCGCGTGCCGGGCGATGCCTTCGACCACCTGCGGCTGGCGATGGAATGCCCCGAACCGCGCGTGGCGCTCGGGCTGGCGCTGCGCGGCGTGGCGACCAGCGCGATCGACGTGTCGGACGGCCTGCTCGGTGACCTGCAGCATGTGCTGCGCCGTTCGGGCGCGGCCGGCCTGCCACTGGGCGTCGTCATCGACGCCGACGCCCTGCCGCGCAGCCCGCTGATGGGCGAACAGGCCGAGGCGCTGCAACGGGAATGCCTGCTCGCCGGCGGCGACGACTACGAGCTGCTCTTCACCGCCGCGCCCGCCGACCATGCCGCCGTGCTCGACGCCGGTGACCGCAGCGCCACCGGCGTGCGCTGCATCGGCCGCCTCACCGCCGAGGGCGGGACCACGGTCGTCGACCGCCACGGCGCCCGTGTGGCCACGCCGTGGGCCTCGTTTGACCATTTCGCGCCATGACCACCACCACGCCCGCCGCTGCGCCCATTCCACCGACCCGCATCGGCCCGCGGTTCCTGCTCCGCCACCCGGCGCACTTCATCGCCCTCGGCGGTGGCAGCGGACTCAGCCCGATCGCCCCCGGAACGGCCGGCACGCTGTGGGCCTGGGTGGCGTTCGCGGTGCTGAACGTCTGGCTGGACAGCGCCGGCTGGGGCTGGGTGCTGCTGGGCAGCTTCTTCGTCGGCTGGTGGGCCTGCACCGTGGCGGCCACGAACGCCGGCATCGCCGACCCGGGCTTCATCGTCTGGGACGAGGTGCTGGCGTTCTGGCTCATCCTGTGGGTACTGACGCCCGCCAGCCTGGGGCTGCAGATCGCCGCGTTTGCGCTGTTCCGCTACTTCGACGCCGCCAAGCCCGGCCCGGTGCGCTGGGCCGACCAGCACTTCAAGAGCGGCGGCTGGCGCGGCGGTTTCGGCATCCTGTTCGACGACCTGGTCGCCGCAGGCTGCACGCTGTTCACCATTGCCATCGGCGTGGCGCTGATGCGCTTTATCGAGGGAGCCGCCTGATGTCCACCGTCCATGCACTCGCCGACCTGCTGCGCCACCTCAGTTGGCACCTCACCACCGCGGAAAGCTGCACCGGCGGAATGATCGCCGCGACCTGCACCGATCTGGCCGGGTCGAGCGACTGGTTCGACCGCGGCTTCGTCACCTACAGCAACGAAGCCAAGTCCGAGATGCTCGGCGTGGACTCGGCGCTGATCGCCAGCGACGGCGCGGTCAGCGAAGCCGTGGCGCGCGCGATGGCAGCCGGCGCGCAGCGCGAGGCGGGCGTCGAAGCGGCGGTCGCCGTCACCGGCGTGGCCGGACCGGGCGGGGGCAGCGAGGCCAAGCCGGTCGGCACGGTCTGGTTCGCCTGGGCGCTGCCGGGGTGGGTCTGGGCCGAATGCCGGCACTTCGAGGGCGACCGCGCCGCCGTGCGCACCCAGACCCGCGACCACGCGCTGGCGGTGCTGGTGTCGGCGTTGCAGGCGATGCGGTGACCATTGCGCTGGCCTGCCGCTTCGACGCGGCCGAGTGGGCAGCGTGGTGGCCGGCGCTCGCCGAGGCGCTGCCGGGTGAAACGCTGGTGCGCGCCGACACGCCGGACGACCACGACCCCGCCGAGGTCGAGATCGCCATCGTCGCCAACCCGGCCGCCGGCGCATTGCAGCGCTACCCGCGGTTGCGGCTGGTGCAGTCACTGTGGGCGGGCGTGGATCGGCTGCTGGCCGACCCGACCCTGCCCGCAGACCTGCCGATCGTGCGCATGGTCGATCCGGCCATGAACGCCGCGATGGCGGAAACCGCGCTGTGGGCGGTGCTGACGCTGCACCGTGGTTTCCACGTCTACGCCCGCCAGCAGCGCGGCGGCCGCTGGCAGCCGCATCCACAACGGCGCGCCGACGAGGTGCGCATCGGCGTGCTCGGCCAGGGACAGATGGGCGGCGAGGTGAGCCGGCGACTGCGGACGCTGGGCTACCGCGTCACCGGCTGGCGGCGCGGGGAGCCACTCGGGCCGGTGCTGGCGGACAGCGAGATCCTGGTCAACCTGCTGCCGCTGACACCCGATACGCGCGGGCTGCTCGACGCGGTGCGGCTGCGGCAGTTGCCGCGCGGCGCGGCGCTGGTCAATCTGGCGCGCGGCGCGCATGTGGTCGATGCCGATCTGCTCGCCGCGCTCGACGACGGACACCTGTCCCATGCCGTGCTGGACGTGTTCCACCAGGAGCCGCTGCCCGCCGACCACCGCTACTGGTCACACCCGGCCGTCACCGTGCTGCCGCATGTGGCGGCGCAGACCGACGCCCGCTCGGCGGCGCGGGTCGTGGCGCAGAACGTGGCCGCCTGGCGCCGCGGTGAACCGCTGGCGCACCGGGTGGACCGGCCCGCCGGCTACTGATCCGCCGGGTTCAGAGCATCTGCGCGAAATCGGTGTCGACGTGCAGCGCCTCGTTGGACGGCGCCTGCCAGTGGCGCACCCAGCCGAGGAACTCGTCCGATGGCATCGGGCGGCCGATGCCGTAACCCTGGCCCTCGTCGCAGCCGAGCCGCGCCAGCAGCGCCCAGGCCTTGTCGGTCTCCACGCCCTCGGCCACGACGGTCAACCCCAGGTTGTGCGCCAGCCCGATGGTGGACTGCACGATGCGGGCATCGTCCAGATCACGCTCCATGTTGGTGACGAAGCTGCGGTCGATCTTCAGCTCGTCCACCGGCAGCCGCTTCAGGTAAGCCAGCGAGGAGTACCCGGTACCGAAGTCGTCGATCGACAGGTACACCCCCAGCTCGTGCAGCTTCTGCAGCGTCTGCAGCGCACGGGCCGGGTCGTCCATGATCGCGCTCTCGGTGATCTCCAGGCAGAGCCGCTTGGCCGAGATCCGGTGCCGGTCGAGCAGGCT
>JBEANV010000456.1:0-5261 GCA_041165285.1 Pseudomonadota bacterium
CGCCCCGGCGACACCCGGGCCATACACCGCCGCAAACGGCAGCAGAAAGGCGAGCGCCCATCCGGCGGCGATCTTGCCGTAGTGGTGGTGCCACACGGACGGCATCAGCAGCGGACACAGCGCGATCGACAGCAAGACGCCCGCGAACGGTATCCCCCACCCGGCGGACAGCGTTGCGCCGTCGATCTCGGCCGCATGCGACCACAACGGCAGGCCTGCCAGCAAGGTCGCCAGCCCGCAGCGTACCGACCGGCGCCAGCGCAGCATCACTGCTCTCCGCCGTGGAACGTCGCAAACTCGCTCACCGGCGCCCGATCGGTCACCAGCGTGTTTTCCACCGCGGACGGGTCCGCGTGGCCAAGTGCCATGCCGCAGACCACCATCTCATGTGCGCCGAGGCTCAGGTGCTCGGCGATCAGGCGGTGGTACTGGGTGAACGCCGCCTGCGGGCAGGTGTCCAGACCGCGGCCACGGGCGGCGACCATGATGTTCTGCAGGAACATGCCGTAGTCGAGCCAGGAGCCCTGCTGCATCACGCGGTCAATCGTGAAGATCAGGCCAACCGGGGCGTCGAAGAAGGCGTAGTTGCGACCGTGCTGGCGGTGCATGCCAGTCTTGTCGGTCTTGGCCAGACCGAGCAGGCCGTACAGATCCCAGCCCACCTTGCGGCGGCGGTCGATGTAGGGCGATTGCCACTGGGTCGGGTAGTAGGCGTATTCCTCGGTGTGCGTTGCCGCCACGGCCGGATCGGCATGCACCGCCAGGATGCTGGCGCTGAGCGTGTCGAGCGGTGCTCCCGTCAGCACATGCACCCGCCAAGGCTGTGTGTTGGTGCCCGATGGTGCGCGGGAGGCTACCCGCAAGATGTCTTCGATGGCCTCGCGTGGCACCGGCGTGGGCAGGAAGGCACGCAGTGACCGGCGGGAGGTGATGGCATCGTCCACGGCGGTGCGGCGCTGGTCGTCAGTGAGCATCAGTCAACCTTCAGATCGGAGTCAGTTCGGAATGTCGTGCCCATTATTGCCGGGGTTTGCAGCCTGCCAGGCGGCCAGCGCTTCGCGGTAGGTCTGCAGTTGCACGGCCACCGTGTCCTCGATGACGCGGCCGTAGCCACCGCCCATCGTCAGCACGACCGGGATGCCACGCGATCGGCAGGCGGTGAATACGCGCCGGTCGCGCTCGGCCAGGCCAGCGGCAGTGACCTTGAGGCGGCCTAGTCGGTCGCCCTCGTGTGGGTCGGCACCGGCCTGGTAGAAAACGAGGCCGGGCAACTGGTCCCGGTGGTCCCGCCAGAGTGTGTCCAGCGCGGCATCGACCGCGGCGAGGTACGGTGCGTCCGTGCAGCCGTCGGGCAGATCGACGTCCAGATCACTGGCCACCTTGCGGAAGGGAAAGTTCCTGGCACCGTGGACCGACAGCGTGTAGACCGTCGGGTCGTCGCGGAAGATGGCCGCCGTGCCGTTGCCTTGGTGCACGTCCAGATCAATCACCGCCACGCGCAGCAGTCGGCGCTGCAAGCGATGCCACTCGGCCTGCATCAGGCGCGCCGCAACCGCGAGGTCGTTGAATACGCAGTAACCGCTGCCGGTGTCGGCGCTGGCGTGGTGTGTGCCGCCCGCCAGGTTGGCGGCGATGCCTTCGCGCAAGGCATCGCGGGAGGCACTGATGGTGGCACCCACTGAGCGGCGTGCGCGCTCGGCCATGGCGGGCGACCAGGGGAAGCCGATTTCGCGCTGCTGTGCTGCGCTCAGCGTGCCATGCAGCACGGCGTCCACGTAGCCGGGCGTGTGGGCCAGCGCCAATTCACCCTCGGTGGCGGGCAAGGCTTGCGACAGGCGCACCTCTGACAGCTCGGCCACGATCGCGTCCCGCAGCAGCCGGTATTTGTGCATCGGAAACCTGTGCCCCGAAGGCAGCGGAAGGACAAAATGGTCAGCGTAGTAGGCGCGCATCGCGACATTGTGACCAAGGCTTGATCAGAAGGATGCGCACCCCTATAGTCACATATTGCTGCAATGCAGCAAACCATCCCACTTCGACTGGAGCCTGACGATGATGACCCCGGAACAATTCGCTGCCGCCAACAAGGCCAACTTGGATGCGCTGGTCGAACTCGCCCGCAAGAGTTTCGAAGGCGTGGAGAAACTGGTGGAATTGAATCTTCAGGCCGTGCGTGCGGCCATGGGCGAGTCGGTGGAACAGTCCCGGGCGCTGCTGGCGGTCAAGGATGCGCAGGGACTGGCGTCGCTGCAGGCCGATCTGGTGCAACCGGCCACCGAGAAGGTGACGGCCTACGGTCGGCAGGTCTACGACATCGCCAGCAGCACCCAGTCCGAAGTGTCCAAGCTGGTCGAATCCCAGATGGCCACTGCGCAGGAGAAGATCCTGGCCTTGGTGGATGCCGCCGTGAAAAACGCACCGGCCGGTGGCGAAGGTTCTTTGGCCATGATCAAGCAGGCGGTCACCGTAGCCAATGGCGCACTGGAAAACGTCCAGAAAGCGGCCAAACAAGCGGTCAGCGTGGCTGAAGCCAATTTCGAGGCCATGGGCCAGCACCCTGCCCCCACGGCAAAACCCGCCCGCTCCGCCAGCAAGCGTTGATGCAGTTCAAAAAAGTTTGCATCCTTCGGTTGAACTTTCGCGCTGCAGCCCGATCATCTCCAGGGCGTGGCCTCGGTTTGGAGGTTGCGCGACTGGTTGTCTCCTCGGTACCCGCGGAAGAACGCTTTCAGGTACCTTCAGTCCCGGTGGTCAATCCACCGGGCTTTTTTTTGTTCCTCGTTTTTGATTGCCATGCCAACCACTCGATTCGTACGCCACGCCCTGCTGGTCGCCGCATCTGCTTTCACGTTTGCCGGCGTTGTGCATGCCCAGTCCGCAGCCGTCACCGTCAGCGCTCCGTGGGTGCGCGCCACCGCTGCAGAGCAGAAAGCCACGGGCGCTTTCATGAAGCTCCAGTCTTCTGCGCCCGTCCGCCTGGTCGAAGTCCGCTCGGCTGCGGCCAGCGTGGTGGAACTCCACGAGATGGCGATGGACGGCGACATGATGCGCATGCGCGCCGTCACCGGTCTGGACCTGCCGGCCGGCAAGGCGGTCGAGCTGAAACCTGGCGGCTACCACATCATGCTCATGGACCTGAAGCAGCCCATCAAGTCCGGCGACACCGTCTCGATCACCCTCGTCATCGAGAGCGCGGACAAGAGCCGCTCCACCGTCGAAGTGAAGGCCATCGCTCAGGCGATGGGCGCAGCCAAGCCGATGGCCGGACAGCACCAGCACTGATCTGACCCCCACGGCACCGACGCCGAATATGCCGATTAGGGGTTGTGAACTAATTCATGTTGCATTGCAGCATGAATGCTTGCAATCCCGTTCGCAGCCCCTATACTGTGAATCATGCTGCAGTGCAGCAAAACCGGTTCCACCGGTATCCTTTTTCCACAATAGGACTGCTCACCATGATGAACGCTGACCAAATCTCCGCCGCCGCCCAAGCCAATCTGGACACCGCTGTCGCTCTGGGCCAGAAGGCCTTCGGTGGCGTGGAAAAGCTGGTGGAACTGAACCTGCAAGCCGCCCGCGCTGCACTGGACGAGTCCGCTGCCAACGCCAAGGCCCTGCTGTCGGTCAAGGACGCGCAAGGTTTTGCCGCCCTGCAATCCGGCGTGCTGCAGCCGGCCGCTGAAAAGGCCACGGCCTACAGCCGCCAGGTCTATGAAATCGCTGCCGCGACGCAAGCCGACATCAGCAAGCTGTTCGAAGGCCAGGTCGCCGCTTCGCAGCAATCGGTGCAAGGCTTCGTCGAAGCCGCGCTGAAGAATGCCCCCGCCGGCAGCGAAAGCGCCGTCGCGTTCATGAAGCAAGCCATGTCGGCCAGCTCCACCGCGATGGAATCGGCCCAGAAGGCTGCCAAGCAAGCCGTCAGCGCCGCTGAAGCCAACATCCAGTCGATGACCAAGGTTGTCTCGAAGACCGCCTGATTCATCAGGTTGTCTTGGGTGCAGGGCCCGCAAGGGCCTGTGCATCCCCAGACCCGGCGCGACCACGCCGGGTCTTTTTGTTGTTCATGGCACCTTGAGACCGCGGCCGACCACTGCCGCCGAGGCGATGCCCAGCGTCATTGCCGCTGCTGCGCCATAGAAGATGGCACTCGCCAATCCGTGGTCGAGCAACACGCCGAACACCGGTGCCGCCAGCGCAAAACCGGCATCCAGCCCTGAATACACCGTGCCGTAGACGCGGCCCGTGGCCCCCGGTGGCGCCGCACGTTTGATCAGCATGTCGCGCGACGGCCCGGCCAACCCGGTGCCAAGCCCAGCCAGCGCCGCCGCCCCGGCCGACGCGATGCCGGACAGCCAGCCCGTGCCCGCCAGCAGCAGCAGCACTGCCGACAAGGCCATTGCCACCGCGATCGTGCGCTCCAGCCGCGCCACCCTCGGCACCAGAAATCCCCCGATCACCATGCCCAGTGCGCCGCAGAGCATGTAGCCGGTCACGACAAACGCCGTGGCTGAAGCGGGCAGGCCATATAACCTGCCCAGTGCGGGGCTGGCGAAGCTCTGGATCGCCGTCAGCGCGGCAGTCGTCCAGAAGAAAAACGAGAAACACAGCCACACCGACGGCAGGCGCAGAAAGGCCATCGGATGTTCATCCGCCAGCGCAGGATCGGTCTTGGCACCGGCACGTTGGTGCGACCAGGCACCTTGGCGGTCGTCAATGGCGTCACGGTTCAGGTAGAGCAGCAGCAACACGACCGCTGCCACCGCCGCCGAAGTGAGGTACGCAGCCCGCCAGCCCCCGAGCGCCGACGACACGCCGATCAAGAACACCGGTGCCACCGCCCAACCCAGGTTGCCGCTGATGCCATGCACTGAAAACGCGTGGCCCAGCCGCTCGGGCGAAACGCGCTTGTTCAGGATAGTGAAGTCCACGGGATGGAACGGCGCATTGCCTAGCCCCGCCAGCGCCGCGGCCAGCATCAGCCCGCCGTAGCCCTGCGCCAACGCACCGGCCAGCGATGCAGCAATGAAGCTGCCCAGCGCCGCGAATAGCACCGGACGCGCGCCCACCTTGTCCACGAGGAACCCCGCCAGTGCCTGCCCGATGCCCGAGATGACGAAGAACACCGTCACCAGCAACCCCAGCTCCGAGTAGCTCAACCCGAAGTCCCTGATGAACAAGGGGAACAAAGGCGGCAGCAGCAGGTGGTGGAAATGCGAGGTGCCGTGGGCCAGGCCGATCAGGCCGATGGTGGAGAAATC
>JBEANV010000457.1:0-7897 GCA_041165285.1 Pseudomonadota bacterium
TGCGGTGGCGGGAAAATCGGTGGGGCTGTTCATCGTTCGGTGGGCATCTGGAGTGGGAGGAAATCCTAGCAGGCCTCGGTTTTTCATGCGCGCGGCGGGTTGCCTGTGGATTAACCCGGACAAATCCGCAACATTGCTGCCGGGTCGGACCAAGGGTTTGCAAGAATGGACGCACTGGAATGAAATCCAAGGATTCCCCATGTCGCGCCCTCCGCTGATCGGCATTTCCGCCCGCATCTATTTTCCCAACACGCCGGTGGCCGATCTGGGCGGGGTGTTCACCCGCACGCTGCACTATCTGGAGCAGTCGGTGGCCCACTGGGTATTGGGCGGGCGGGCGCTGGCGGTGATGATTCCCGCCATCGAGAGCGACGGCATGATCGCGCGCAGCGAGATGAGCCTGTCCGAGTACGCCAGCCACCTCGACGGACTCGTGCTGCAGGGCGGCAACGACATTGCGCCCGAGAGCTACGGCGAAACCCCGCTGCGCCCCGAGTGGAGCGGCGACCGCATCCGCGACCGCTACGAGATTGATCTGTTCGAGGCCTTTGTCTCGGCGGGCAAGCCGGTGGTGGGCATCTGCCGCGGCTGCCAGCTCATCAATGTGGCCCTCGGCGGCACGCTCTACCAGGACATCCCCACACAGGCACCGTCCTCGGTGCGTCACCTGCACCTGGAGCAGTACGACCAGCAGTTCCACGCCATGGGCATCGTGCCGGGGACACGGCTGTCTGCGCTTTACCCCGGCGTGGCCACGGCGGTGATCAACTCGATCCACCACCAGGCGGTGAAAGATCTGGGCCGCAACCTCACGGTCGAGGCCCGTGCCCAGCCGGACGGTCTGGTCGAGGCCATTCGCTGGAACGGTCCGAGTTATGTCTTTGGCATGCAGTGGCACCCGGAGTTCATGGCGCAGCAGGTGCGCCACTCCAGCCACCTGGACGGGAGTCCGATCCTCTCGGATTTCCTGGCCGCCTGCCTGCGTCGGCGGGGATGAGTGCAGCCTGTGCAAGAGGCTGTGCTGTTACTGCTTGAAAGTATTGTGCTTCTGTCGATATAGGGGTGTATGCGGTACCGATGTGAAAAACGATGCGGTACCACTCCATGATTCACGGGGGAACCCGAAAATTCGCGCGAATTTATGTCAGGATTTGATGTTTTCAAATTTTTCTTTGACATCGTTCTTGACAACAAAAGCGCCGACCCTTGGGCGTTCGACGGGATAGCATGAAATTTTCAAATCAAGACAGACGTAGGGGCGCCTGAACATGGCCGACATGCAAGCAACTCGACGCCGAGCGGCTGTGGCCGTGTTTTCGGATTTCCTCGACGAGGCGGCACTCACCGAGGCACTCTGGCTACAGCACGAGTCGATGCGAGGAGAAAACGTCTCGGACATCATCGCGTTCGTCGACGCGGTCGCCCAGCGCAATCTGCTGGACGTGGCGTCCGTCAAGCGGCTCTATAACGGCTTCTACAAGGCGTTGCGCGAAAGCCCGGAGCGCCTGCCGCTGGATCCCTGGCCGGCCATGCAGGCCGCCCGTGCGGCGGCTCGGCCCCCTGCGCCCCCACCCCCGCCACCGGTCGCAGCGCCTGTGGTCCCGGTGATCGCACCAGTGATCAATCCGGTCGCGGCTGCGCTGGCCGCTGCGCATGCCGCCGCGCCCGCGCAGGCCCTCGTGCCTGAGGAACCGCCTGTGCTCTTCGGCGCGCTCATGCGTGCCATCGTGGCCGAGGTGTTCCAGCACCACCGCGAGGCGCTCGACGAGGTCCGCAAGGACGCCTTGCAGCGTCTGGACGACTCGATGGCTGCACCCGCCTTGCGCCAGCAGTTCCGCAGCGGCTGGAGCCGCGCTCTGCAGCACGACTGGCAGTTGCCGGGCACACACGCCGATCTGGCCGAACTGACCCGCGTGGTCTATCTGGCGCTGGGCGACGCCTTTGGTCGCGCCGGTGCGGACCTCGTCCTCAAGCGCGGTCTGGAAGCTGCCGAAGCGGTGCCGGAAGCCAAGGTGTTTTCGCCCCGCCGTTTGCTGGCCACCATCAAGGGCCTGCGCATCTGATCTGAATCGAATGACCGGCGGACGCGGCCCTGTGCCGACCCCTCCAGCCTTTCCATGACCACAGCGCCGTGTGCGCCGGCGATTCGATCGCCCGCCCCGGCAGGAGAACAGCATGTCCAATCTGCAGGACGTCCGTGCCGCCGCCGCCGAACCCGACGACGACTACCACGATGCCACCCCGATGACCGCGCAGGAGCGCAAGGTCATCCTCGCCTCATCGCTCGGCACCATCTTCGAGTGGTACGACTTCTACCTTTACGGCGCACTGGCCGCCATCATCGCCAGGCAATTCTTCACGGCGCTGGAGCCAACGTCCGCCTTCATCTTCGCGCTGCTGGCGTTTGCTGCCGGTTTCATCGTGCGGCCGATCGGGGCGGTGATCTTCGGCAGCCTGGGCGACATGATCGGGCGCAAGTACACCTTCCTGGCGACTATCGTGATCATGGGCATCTCGACGACGCTGGTCGCCGTGTTGCCCACCTACAGTACGGCGGGTGCCTTCGCGCCGATTGCGCTGGTGCTGCTGCGCATGCTGCAGGGTCTGGCGCTGGGCGGGGAGTACGGTGGTGCGGCCATTTACGTGGCCGAACACGCGCCGCAGAACCGCCGCGGCGCCTATACCGCTTGGGTTCAGACGACTGCCACGGTGGGCCTGTTCCTGTCGCTGGTCGTGATCCTGATCACCCGCAACCTGCTGGGCGAAGCGCAGTTTGCCGATTGGGGCTGGCGCATTCCGTTCGGCCTGTCTGCGGTGATGTTGGCGTTCTCGCTGTGGATCCGTCTGTCGATGAGCGAGTCGCCGGCCTTCCGCAAGATGCAGGAAGAGGGCAAGACTTCCAAGGCACCGCTGGCCGAGTGTTTCGGGCAGTGGAAGAACCTCAAGATCATCGTGCTGGCGCTGTTCGGTCTGGTCGCGGGGCAGGCGGTGGTCTGGTACACGGGGCAGTTCTACGCGCTGTTCTTCCTGACCGGCGTGCTCAAGGTCGAACCGAGCACCGCCAGCATCATGATCGCCATCGCGCTGCTGATCGGCACACCGTTCTTCGTCGTGTTCGGTTCGCTGTCGGACCGCATCGGTCGCAAGCCGATCATCATGGCGGGGCTGCTGATCGCCTGTGTGGTGTATTTCCCGCTGTTCAAGCTGCTGACCTCGCTGGCCAATCCCGATCTGGCGGCCGCGCAGGAGCGGGTGCAGATTGTCGTCAAGGCCGATCCGATGACCTGCTCGTTCCAGGGCAGCCCGATCGCCAAGGAGACCGACTTCACCTCGTCCTGCGACATCGCCAAGCGCGCGCTGGCGCAACTGTCGGCCAGCTACACGAATGTGCCGCTGCCCTCGGGCATGCCGACGGAAGTGCATGTGGGCGGCACGGTGCTGCAGCCGCCCAACGGCCGCCTGACCGCCGAGGGCGACCGTTTCGAGTCGGAGAACCTGGTGGATATCTCGCAGTTCCGCAAGCAGGATCTGCCGGACGCGCTGGCAGACGCCGGTTATCCCCGCAAGGCGGACCCGGCCAAGATCAACCACGTGGGTGTGGTGGCGGTGCTGGTGGTGCTGATGCTGCTGGTGACGATGGTCTACGGCCCGATCGCGGCCACGCTGGTCGAGATGTTCCCGACCCGCATCCGCTACACCTCGATGAGCCTGCCATACCACATCGGCAACGGCTGGTTCGGGGGGCTGATGCCGACCATCGCTTTCGCGATGGTGGCGCAGAACGGTGACATGTACCACGGCCTGTGGTACCCGATCGCGGTGGCGGCGCTCACCTTCGTGGTGGGCATGTTCTTCATCCGCGAGACCAAGGACGTGGACATCTACGCCAAGTTCCTCTACTGGCATCCGAACCGCATGCGCAAGTAGGCAGGCACTCAGGGCGGCACCGCGACCTCGTCAGCCAGTTCGGCGAGGTCCGCCGCCTCCACTTCCGGCCTCAGGCGAGGCACCAGCAGCACCGGCACACGGCTGTGGCGCTCCACGGCCTGCGTCACGGCGTGGCTGCGGCCGGCCAGCACGATCAGGTCGCAGCCCTGCAGCTCGGCCTGCTCCACCACCTGCTGCGCCACGTCCCCGGTGACCACCAGTGACTCATGTTCCACGCCTGCCTCGTCGAGCAAGGCGTGGGCTGCGAGCAGGGCGTGTTCGCCGGCATCGTGGCTGGCGCCTTCGATCACGTCAGCGTCCGGAGCGAGCACCACCTCGTACAGATGGGGTGGCTCTTGCACGTTCAGCAGCACCGCCGTGAAATCGAGCCCCTGCACGCGCAACTGCAGCGCCTGTCGCACGGCGTCCAGCGCCTGGGGGCTTCCATCGATGGGCAAGAGGGTGCGGATCATGGTGTGACTCCTGTCGGGGATGGGGGCATGCGGGGATGCTACCGTCTGGCGGGCGATACTGCCCGCCTTCTTCCACGATTGCCATTCACTGCGCACCCGCATGTCTTTGCCTTTCTCGCCCCCGATGTTGACCTGGACCGATGCCGATCAAGTCCGCACCGCGCGCTGGAGGTCCGAGAACGGCGCGCCGGTGCCGCGTCGCGTCGTGATGGCCGACGACCAGACCCGCGCTGACGATGCCCTGCGGCTTGCCCGAGAGGGCGCGGTGCTGCTGTGGCGCGGTGATTTCCAGAGTGCGCGGCTGCTGTTGCAGGCGATGGGCCGTCGGCTGGACCGTGTAGGTACGCGGGCTGGATCAGCACCGGCGACGGGCGGGTCGCTCACGGACGCATTCCACCGACACCGGTTGGCGCAGGCGCAGCGGTCGCGCCTCCTGTCGGCGATCACCATCCTGCTCGAAGCGGATTACGCCATCGCCTTGCGCCGCGCGCCCGACCTGCGGTTTGCCTGCGGGGAGGCCTATGGTGCGTCGGACGGACAAGCCAGTGTGGCTTCGCTGCGTGAACTGCTTGGCCTGGTCGGCGCCCACGAGTGGCGCAAGAATGGGGTGGCCATCGCGGCGGTGGGTGGACGCATCCATGCCCATTACGGCGTCTTTTCGCCTGTGCGGGGCGAGTACATCGATCTGGTCGCCGCGGCGCCGCTGCCGTCGCTGGAGCTTGCGTTCGACGTTGGAACCGGAACCGGCGTCCTGGCGTCGGTACTGGCGCGGCGCGGCGTGAAACGGATCGTCGCGACCGATCTCGACGAGCGTGCGCTGGCGTGTGCCGCAGACAATCTGCAGCGTCTCGGGTGCGCTGACCGTGTTGATCTGCTGAAGGCGGATCTGTTCCCGGCGGGTCGGGCGCCGCTTGTCGTCTGCAATCCACCCTGGTTGCCGGGCAAGCCCAGTTCCTCGATCGAGCACGCCATTTACGATCCGGACAGCCGGATGTTGCGTGGGTTCCTGAGCGGACTGGCCGATCACCTCGCACCGGATGGGCAGGGATGGCTGATCCTGTCGGATCTGGCGGAACACTTGGGACTGCGCAGCCGCGGCCAGTTGCTGGCGTGGATCGAGCAGGCGGGTCTGCGTGTGGTGGGGTGTCCGACGATTCGTCCGCGCCATCCGAAAGCCGGCGATGCGGGAGACGTGCTGCATGCGGCCCGGTCGGCCGAAGTCACGATGCTCTGGCAGCTGGTTGCCAGAATGCCCGCCTGAGGTGAAGAGGGGTGACGAGCCTGAACCCTGGCACTGGAGGCTAACGGTTAGGGCTGCTTCGTTCCCGACCTGACCCGTTTGGCCGCGCCCCCATGCAGGGAGGCCCGTCGCGGTGGATTGTAATCGAGTTGACCAAGGTGCTGTGTCGAATCCGGTTCTGTGCGATTATCCAACCTCTGTTACAGCTTGCAGGGCTGTCATTCATTGATGAAGAACACCGAACGCCAGATCGTCGATCTCGAAGACGACGTCGAAAGAATTGCTGCCATCCGCAAGATCCGCAAACTGATGGATTTCTGGCGGATCACGCCGGCCGAATTGCGAGGGCGCCCGCTGCCCGCCGCTCGTTCCCAGGAACCGGCCGAGATTCGCTACCGGCACCCGGTCACGCTGGAGGTCTGGGATGGTTGTGGTCCACAGCCGCAGTGGTTGCGTGATGCGTTGATCAAGGAAGGGTATACCGTGGACGAGTTGCGCCCGGTGGCGCTTCAGACCGTGCCAGCCGAGACGGTGCCGGCCAACTGAAGTTCAAACCAGGCATAGGTGCTGGGCCGCGGACTTTCCAGAAAGCAAAAAAGCCTGCATCGCATGGATGCAGGCTTTTTTGTGTGGCGTTTTGGCTCCCCGACCTGGACTCGAACCAGGGACCTGCGGATTAACAGTCCGTCGCTCTACCAACTGAGCTATCAGGGAATTGTGCAGTTGCAGATGCTGCTTTGTACGTCGTTCAGCACGACTTGATTTGGCTCCCCGACCTGGACTCGAACCAGGGACCTGCGGATTAACAGTCCGTCGCTCTACCAACTGAGCTATCAGGGAATCGCGTTGCGCTTGGGCGTCAACTGACAAGACCGCAATTGTATGCCACCGACCGCCATCACCGCAATGGTTTCAAGCAACTTTATCGCTCAACACCGTCACCGAGACGCTGCCCAGCGCCGGCAGGGTCAGGTGGTAGAGGCTGCCGCCGTTCGGGTGGTTTTTGCATCGCACATCGCCGTCGAGTCCGCGCAGGATTTGCCGGCAGATGGCCAGCGCCAGTCCGCTGCCATCTCCTGCCCCGTCGCTGGCTCTGCGCGGCTGGAAAAACGCGGAAAACAGGGTTTCGCACTCGCTCTCGGGCAGGCCGGGTCCGGCGTCGTGGATCCACCAGTGCAACGCGCCTTCACTGTCACGCGAGGCGCTCACCTCGATCAGGCTTCCGGCGGGCGATATCCGCACCGCACGCGTGATCAGCGTCCGCACGGCCTGCTGGAACCGCAAGGCATCCACGCTCGCCATGCCGCTGGCACAAGGTTTCACGACGATGTCGATCTGTCGTGCGCGTGCATCGATGCGCGCGTGCCGGATGACCTCCTCGATCAGGTCGCCGGTGTCCATGTCGCTGCGGTGCAGTGTGCCGGTCGCATTCTTGACGCGTGACAGGTCCAGCAGGTCATTGACGACCGACAGCATCCGCTGCCCGCCGCTCTGGATGTGGGTGAACAGCTCGTGCTGGGCGCTGTCGTGGCGGCTGCGCATGACACCCAGCTCGGAGAAACCGATGATCGACTGCAGCGGCGTGCGCAGCGCATGGCTCAGGTTGCCGATGAACTCCGACTCGGCGCGATGGGCGGTCGCCGAAGCGGCCATTGCATCGGCGGCGCGCTGTTCGGCTTCGCGGAAACTGGTCACGTCGGTGATGCTGCCGATCACGCCGCCGGGTCGGCCATCAGGGCGCACCAGCGCGACCTTGGCGATCAGTGCCTGCCGACGCGCGCCGCTGCGCAACACGATGTTCTCCATGTAATTGCTCTGACCCGCACCAGCCCACAGCGCCACATCGCGCACCGGGTGATAGGCGAGGTGACTCAGGGTGGGGTCGGCGTCGGCGCGCTGGCCGATCAGGTCGTCTCGCCGCACGCCGAGGAAATCCTCGAATGCCTGGTTCACCAGCACATAGCGCCCCAGCGGATCCAGAACGAACATCGGCGCTGGTGCCGCCTCGATCACGGCGCGCAGGTGACGCTCACTTTCCTCCAGCCGACCGCGCGTGCGGTCCAGCACCGAGGCCATGCGTTCGTGCGCACGCAAGCTGCGCCAGGCGACGGCCGTGCCCGCGATGATCATCAGCATGCCGACAAGATCCACGACCAGCAGCCAGCCCAGCTTGCGGCGCCAGGTCGCGCTGACCTCGGCCATCGATTCCTCGACCACGACCAGCAGCGGGTGTTTGCGGCTGGCCCGGAATGACGTG
>JBEANV010000458.1:0-2559 GCA_041165285.1 Pseudomonadota bacterium
CGGCATCGACGTGCCGACCGCCAACACCATCCTCATGGCGCGTGCCGACAAGTTCGGGCTGGCGCAGTTGCACCAGCTCCGCGGACGGGTTGGCCGCAGCCACCACCAGGCCTATGCCTACCTGCTGGTGCCCGACATCGAAAGTCTCACCAAGCAGGCCCAGCAGCGGCTCGATGCGATCCAGAGCATGGAAGAACTCGGCTCGGGCTTCTACCTCGCCATGCACGACCTGGAGATCCGCGGCGCAGGCGAAGTGCTCGGCGACCACCAGAGCGGCAACATGATGGAGGTGGGATTCCAGCTCTACAACGAGATGCTTTCGGAAGCCGTGCGCGCCCTCAAGGCGGGCAAGGAACCGGATCTGCTCTCGCCCACCGGTTTCTTCGGCGCCGCGACCGACGTGAACCTGCATGCACCGGCGCTGCTGCCCGACGCCTATTGCCCGGATGTGCAGGTGCGCCTGAACCTCTACAAGCGCCTGGCCACGGCCGACAAGGCCGACAAGATCGACACGATGCTCGAAGAGTGCGTGGACCGTTTCGGCAAGTTGCCTGCCCAGGGACAGGCGCTGTTCGACCTGCACCGCCTGCGCGTGCAGGCCAAGCCCTATGGGGTCAGCAAGATCGACGCCGGACCTGCAGTCATCAACATCCACTTCCGCCCCAATCCGCCGATCGACCCGATGCGCATCATCGACCTGGTGCAGAAGAACCGGAACGTGAAGCTCGCTGGCAACGACAAGCTGCGCATCGAGCGGGCGTATCCGGACGCCAAGGACCGGGCGCAGTACGTGCGGGATGTGCTGCGGGCGCTGGGGACGCCGTTGCCGGGCTGAGGCCGAAGCGGGTAGCATCGCGGCCTTTCCCGATCTGACGACCTGCCCGATGTCTGCTGCCCTCCGCGAATTTGCCCCCGGCCTGGTGATCCAGGGTTTCGAGCCGCCGCTGCGCCTGCGCGACTTCAAGCTCATCGCCTTCGACATGGACTCGACGCTGATCAACATCGAGTGCATCGACGAGATCGCCGACGCCGCCGGCCGCAAGGCCGAGGTGGCAGCGATCACCGAAGCGGCGATGCGCGGCGAGATCACCGATTTCAAGGACAGCCTGCGCCGACGGGTGGCGCTGCTGAAGGGCGTGCCGGCCGGGGCGCTGGAAGCCGTCTACACCGAGCGACTGCGGCTGAACCCCGGTGCCGAGACGCTGCTGGCCGCCTGCCGTGCTGCAGGGTTGAGGACGCTGCTGGTGTCGGGAGGCTTCACCTACTTTGCCGACCGGGTGCGCGCGCGGCTGCAAATGGACCAGGCGCGCAGCAACCTGCTGGAAATCGTCGATGGCCACCTCACCGGCCGCGTGCTGGCGCAGGACTGGGGCGACATCTGTGACGGCGAGGAAAAACACCGCACCGTGCTGGCGGCGTGTGCCGACCTCGGTTGTGCGCCAGCGCAGGCCATCGCGGTCGGTGACGGCGCCAACGACCTGCCGATGATGGGCGCCGTCGGTCTGTCGGTGGCGTTTCAGGCCAAGCCGAAGGTGCGGGCGCAGGCGATGGTGGCGATCAACGACGGCGGGCTGGACCGGCTGCTGGAGATCGTCACGGCCCGCTGAGGACCATCTGGGTGCGGATCTCGTCGCTCCAGTCCTCGAAATCGTCCTCGGTCATGCCCAGTGTGGCCAAGGCCTGGGCGCCGCCACGCTGCCACTCGCCATGGCGGTTGCGGCCGCGGTGCAGCTGGATCATCCGCTCGGCCACCAGCGCCAGCGCGATCAGCAGGCTGGGCGGCTGGCGATGGTGCGCCGCACCGAGCACCCGGTAATCGTGGTGCAGGCAAACCGCTTCGACGATGTCCTCGCCCACCCCCCAGGTCCGCGCCAGCGCGGCGCCCACGACAGCATGGTCCGTGCTGTGCCGGGCACGCTCCACTTCGGTGAAGGGCCGGTAGCCCAGATTGGCTTCGGCCAGCGTGACCCGGTAGCTCGGCGCATGGAAACGCTGCAGCAGCACAGGGATCCCGACGTCGCAGAACAGCCCGAAGGTCTGTGCCACGTCCGGCTCCACCTCACCATGCCGGCGCGCCAGCCACGCCATCGCCACGCTGCGCCGGTGCGCGACATCCCAGAACCGCTCCAGTGACGGGCCATGCGCGGGCAGTACCTCGCGCAGCACCAGCGCGCTGAGCAGCGCCGTGCAGCGCGCCGGGCCGAGCCGGTCGAACGCCTGCGCCACCGTGCCGCGCCCGCGCCCGCGGCCTAACCACGGTGCATAGGCAGCCTTCAGCAAGGCCGCAGAGACCGCCACATCCGCCATGGCGATGCGGGCCAGTTCGTCGGTGCGCGGCTGGGTGCGGCCGAGTTCGGCACGCAGGCGCAGCAGCATGTCGGGGCACGGTGGAATGCCGATGTCGGCAACCAGCGCCGACAGCATCAGCGCATCGGGCAGAGCCAACGCCAGCGAGGCGGGCGCAAGGAGGTCAGACGGGGCGGAGAGCACATGCATAGCCGCTTTTCGGCGCCGGTACCACCGGCCTGTAAGCATGGCCCAGGCCGACCGTGATGCACT
>JBEANV010000459.1:0-3487 GCA_041165285.1 Pseudomonadota bacterium
TCACGAAGAGTGGTGTGGTGGGCGGGATCATGCTGGGCCTGGGCCGTGCGCTGGGCGAAACGATGGCGGTGACGTTTGTCATCGGCAACATGAACCAGCTCAACTCGATCTCGCTGTTCGATGCAGCCAACAGCATCACCTCGGCGCTGGCCAACGAGTTCGCGGAGGCGGGCGAGGGTCTGCACCAGGCGTCGCTGATCTACCTCGGGCTGGTGCTGTTCTTCATCACCTTCGTGGTGCTGTCGCTGTCCAAGGTGCTGCTGTCGCAGCTCAAGAAAGGCGAAGGCCGCTGATGAGCCATGACGCCCTGTACGCATCGCGCGCCGCGATGCACCGCAAGCGCAAGCTGGTCAACATGGTCGCGCTCACGCTGTCGCTGTCGGCAATGGCCTTCGGCCTGTTCTGGCTGATCTGGATCCTGATCGAGACGGTTCGCCTCGGCATCGGTGGCCTGAACCTGCAGACCTTCACCGAGATGACGCCGCCCCCGCAAGCCGAGATCGGCGGGCTGGCGAACGCCATCTTCGGTTCGCTGACGATGGTGACCCTGGCCACGCTGCTGGGCACGCCCATCGGCGTGATGGCGGGTGTCTATCTGGCGGAATACGGCCAGTCGAACTGGCTGGGACGCATCACGCGCTTCGTCAATGACATCCTGCTGTCGGCGCCGTCGATCGTGGTCGGCCTGTTTGTCTACTCGATCTGGGTGGCGCGGGTCGGCAACTTCTCGGGGTTCGCGGGGATCCTGGCGCTGGCGATGATCGTCATCCCGGTGGTGATCCGCACGACCGAGAACATGCTCAGCCTGATCCCCAACGCGATGCGCGAAGCCGCCTACGCGCTGGGCACGCCGAAGTGGAAGGTGATCCTGTCGATCACGCTGAAATCCGCGCGCGCCGGCGTGATGACCGGCGTGCTGCTGGCCATCGCACGCATCTCCGGCGAGACGGCGCCACTGCTGTTCACCGCGCTGTCCAACCAGTTCTGGACCAGCAACCTCAACGAGCCGATGGCCAGTCTGCCGGTGACGATCTTCAAGTTCGCGATGAGCCCGTATGAAAACTGGCAGAAGCTGGCCTGGGCGGGTGTGTTCCTGATTACCGTGGGGGTGCTGGCGCTCAACATCGTCGCCCGCACCTTCCTGCGCAACAAACAATGATGACGCCGATGCCCATGGACACCAAGGCCGCCAACGCCGTCGCCGAGAAGACCAAGATCTCGGTGCGCAATCTGAATTTCTACTACGGCAACTTCCAGGCGCTGAAGAACATCCGGATGGAGATCCCCGAGAACAAGGTCACCGCCTTCATCGGTCCGTCCGGTTGCGGCAAGTCCACGCTGCTGCGCACCTTCAACCGCATGTTCGAGCTGTATCCTGAGCAGCGCGCCGAGGGCGAGATCCTGCTCGACGGCAGCAACATCCTGACCAGCAAGGAAGACATCTCGCTGATCCGCGCCCGCGTCGGCATGGTGTTCCAGAAGCCCACGCCGTTCCCGATGTCGATCTACGACAACATCGCCTTTGGGGTGAAGCTGTTCGAGAATCTGCCGCGGGTCGAGATGGACGAGCGCGTCGAGTGGGCACTGAAGAAGGCCGCGCTCTGGAACGAGGTCAAGGACAAGCTCGACAAGAGTGGGTCCGGCCTGTCGGGTGGACAGCAGCAGCGTCTGTGCATCGCCCGCGGCATCGCGATCAAGCCGGAGGTGTTGTTGCTGGACGAACCGTGTTCCGCGCTCGACCCGATCTCCACGGGCAAGATCGAGGAGCTGATCGACGAGCTGAAGAGCGACTACACGGTGGTCATCGTCACCCACAACATGCAGCAGGCTGCGCGCAGCTCGGACTACACCGCCTATATGTACCTGGGGGATTTGATCGAATTCGGCCCGACCTCGGACATTTTCATGAAGCCGCGGAAAAAGGAAACCGAGGACTACATCACCGGCCGATTTGGCTGACGGACCCGGCGGCACACTGTCCCGCTGCGATCCTTGCATCTGTCACTCAAACTTACATTGCCGGAGTTCCCACCATGGACAAGCACCTCTCCAGTCAGTTCGACGCCGAATTGAGCGGCATCTCCACCCGTGTGCTCGAAATGGGCGGTCTGGTCGAGTCCCAAGTGGCGCAGGCCATGCTGGCGCTGACCCAGTTCAGCGAGGAGATTGCCACCCAGGTCATGCGCACCGAAGAGCGCGTGAACCAGATGGAGATGGAGATCGACCACGACCTCTCCACCATCATCGCCCGCCGACAGCCCACGGCGCGCGACCTGCGCCTGCTGATCGCCATCTCCAAGACGATTGGCAACCTGGAGCGGGTCGGCGACGAGGCGGCGCGCATTGCCCGCACGGTGGTCCGTCTGGTGCAGTCGGCGGCGTCGAGTCGGCTGCGTTTCCCTGTGTCGGACGTGTCGGTCGAAGCGAGCCTGGCGACCGCCTCGCTGCGCAAGGCGCTGGATGCCTTCGCTCGACTGGACGTGAACCAGGCGCTGGAAGTGATCCGGCAGGACGACGAGATCGACCGCGAGTTCGACGGCCTGCTGCGCAAGCTCATCACCTACATGATGGAAGATCCGCGCACCATCTCGGTCTCGATCGATCTGGTGTTTGTCGCCAAGGCGATTGAGCGTGTCGGTGACCACGCCAAGAATCTGGCCGAGCAGACGATCTACATCGTCAAGGGCACCGACGTGCGGCACAACACGCCGGACGCCGTGGCCGACATGGTGCGGTGACATGGCCCAGGTGCAGGTGCGGGTGCGGGTGCTGGTGGTCGAAGACGAATCGGCGATTGCCGAGCTGATCGCGATCAACCTGCGACATGCCGGGTTCGAGGTGGTGCTGGCGGCGTCGGCGGAACAGGCACAGGCAGCCATCGACGCGGTGCTGCCCGATCTGGTGCTGCTGGACTGGATGCTGCCGGGGGCCTCGGGCGTGGAACTGGCGCGGCGCTGGCGGCTGGCGCCACGCTCGCGGGAGCTGCCTATGCTCCTGCTCACGGCCCGTGCCGAGGAAAAAGACAAGATTGCCGGACTCGACGCCGGTGCCGACGATTACCTCGTCAAACCGTTTTCCATCGGCGAACTGCTGGCACGCATCCGCGCAGTGCTGCGCCGGCGGGCGCCGATGGCGAGCGACACGGCCATCGAGATCGCCGGCCTGCGGCTTGACCCGATGACCCGCCGGGTGGGCCGTGGCGAGGCGGAGTGCCGGCTCGGACCAACCGAGTTCAAGCTGCTGCACTACCTGATGGCCCATCCCGAGCATGTGCACAGCCGGGCGCAACTGCTTGACCGCGTCTGGGGCGACCACGTGTTCATCGAGGAACGCACCGTCGATGTCCACATCAAGCGCTTGCGCGAGGCCCTGATGCCAGTACATTGCGCCCAGTTGATAGAGACCGGGCGCGGCGCCGGCTACCGACACACCCACTCTGCGCCCGCCGGCTGAGCGGGGTGGTCAGATCGGAAGAGCGTCGTGTAGG
>JBEANV010000460.1:0-2615 GCA_041165285.1 Pseudomonadota bacterium
CCGACGACGATGGCCGTGCCGTGCTGGTCGTCGTGGAACACGGGGATCTTCATGCGCTCGCGCAGCTTGCGCTCGACATAGAAGCAGTCCGGTGCCTTGATGTCTTCGAGGTTGATGCCGCCGAAGGTCGGCTCCAGCGCCGCGATGATGTCCACCAGCTTGTCGAGGTCGTTCTCGGCAATCTCCAGGTCGAACACGTCGATGCCGGCGAACTTCTTGAACAGGACCGCCTTGCCCTCCATCACCGGCTTGGACGCCAGCGGGCCGATGTTGCCCAGGCCCAGCACCGCGGTGCCGTTGGTGACCACCGCGACCAGGTTGCCGCGCGAGGTGTAGCGGAAAGCGTTGGCCGGATCGTCCACGATCTCCTCGCAGGCTGCGGCCACCCCCGGCGAATACGCCAGCGCCAGATCGTGCTGGTTGACCAGTTGCTTGGTCGCGGCGATGGCGATCTTGCCCGGCGTCGGGAACTCGTGGTATTCGAGTGCGGCGCGGCGCAGTTCGGCTTGTTTCTGTTCGGAGGTGGTCATGGGCGGGGAAGTGGATTCGGCTGAAGGAGCGGGCTGGCGATTGTAGGAAGGTGCCGGACCCTGTGCGCGTTGGTGGCTACCCTGTCGCGACATGGAGCCATGCGCGTCCTGCATGGGCGGAGATGGTCGGCCTGAACCGGGTGCCTGTCATGCGCGAAACTGCGTAGCGCCGGGTGGGTCCGGCGTTCGATACTGCCCCCATGCCTTCCGTCCCACCGCCGCCGCCCTCGTCGCCCACCGCCTTGTCCGCGCTGCTGGCCAATGTGTCGCGGCGCTGGCAGGGCGCGCCACTGTGGGCCGCGCTGGTGGCGCTGGTGGTCACCGTGCAGGCGGCGCTGCTGTGGCTCACCTGGCAACAGGAGCAGAGCAAGCGCCAGGAGGACACCGAGTCCGCCGCGCTGGCCGCCACCGCCGATGTGCGCCAGCGCCTGCTGGACAACGCCCAGACGCTGCAGCGCCTCCTGTGGGAGCAGGGCCGTCCGGACCTCTGGCGCCCCCAGGCCGAGCAGCTGCTGCGCGAGCGCCCCGAGTTGCTGCGCATCGAGCGCCGCGGCCCAGGATTTTCCGTCGACGAGGTCGTGGCCTCGGCTGCCTACCCCATGCAGTTCCAGACCATCCCGCGCGAGGGCATGTCGGTCGATGCGGAAATCGCCTGCGCCACCGCCCGCCGCTTTGCCGCGCCGGCCTACTCCCGCACCTACTTCCTGCCCAACCCGAACGGCCTGGGGCTGGAGGTGGTCGATCTGTGCATCCCGCTGGTCCACGAGCCGGGTGCAGCCGATGCGGTGGTGGTCACGCTCGCACTGTCGGACCTGCTGCAGGTGGCCATTCCAGTGGAGGTCGTGCGCCGCCACGAGGTGCTGCTGGTCGAGGCCGACGGCACCCGGCTGGCCCGGTTCGGCTCGCGGCGCGGCGCGGGTGTGTACATCGCCGACCGGCTGATCGATGTCTCGGGCTTCACCGCCGTGCTGCGGCTGGACAGCCTGCAGGGCGTGCCGCGGCTGATCCCGAACCTGAGTGCGGCGCTGGCGGTGGCCCTGTCGGTGGCACTCGGGGTCGTGATCCTGCTGCTGGTGCATGACGTGCGCAGGCGCTCGGCGGCCGAACAGGCACTGGCCGAGGCACTGACTTTCCGCAAGGCGATGGAGGACTCGCTCGTCACAGGCCTGCGCGCGCGCACCACCGATGGCCGCATCACCTACGTCAATCCCGCCTTCTGCCAGATGGTCGGCTACGACGCCGAGGAGCTGCTGCAGGCCGAAACGCCGCCCTACTGGCCCCCCGAGATGGCCGCGCTCTACACCGAGCGCCAGCGCGAGCGCAACGCCGGCAACGCGCCCCCGCGGGAAGGCCACGAGACGGTGTTCATGCGCCGCGACGGCGAGCGCTTCCCGGTCCTGATCTTCGAGGCCCCGCTGGTCGATGCCCGCGGCCGGCCCGGTGGCTGGATGAGCACCGTGCTCGACGTCAGCGCCCAGCGCCGCATGGAGGAACTCTCGCGCCAGCAGCAGGACAAGCTCCAGGCCGCCGCCCGGCTGGCAACGATGGGCGAGATGGCCACCCTCCTCAGCCACGAGCTGAACCAGCCGCTGGCCGCCATCGCCAGCTACGCCACCGGCAGCCTCAACCTGATGCCCGAGACACCGGACAGCCCGCCTGCCGACCTCGACACCCAGCTGATGATCCGCCAGGCCGTGGGCCGCATCGCCGAACAGGCCGAACGCGCCGGCCGCGTGATCCGCAGCGTCCACCAGTTCGTGCGCCGACGCGAGCGGCTGCGCGAGAACGTGCGGGCGGGCGAGCTGATCGAGGCCGTGCTGCCGCTGGTGCGCCTGACCGCACGGCGCAGCCACACCCGCATCGAGATCGATGTGCCCGAACCACCGCCGCGCGTGTCCTGCGACCGGACCATGGTGGAGCAGGTGCTGCTGAACCTGGCGCGCAACGGCATCCAGGCCATGGAGGAAGACGCGGAACTGCCTCTGAACCAGCGCACGCTGCGGATCACGCGGCCGGCGCGTTCGGCCTGTTCGGCGATGCGGCCCACGGCCTGGCGGATCATCAGCTGGGTGTCGAGGTCGGCAG
>JBEANV010000461.1:0-7534 GCA_041165285.1 Pseudomonadota bacterium
GGATCGGCGGGGTTGCGCTCCGCATACACCTCGACATGCACCGTCACCGACGTGTTGCCGATGCGCTCGACCGTGGCGTAGAAGCTCAGCAGGTCGCTCACCGACACCGCCTGCTTGAAGACGAACTGGTTCACCGCCACGGTGGCGATGCGGCCCTTGGCGATGCGGGCGGGCAACACGGCGCCGGCAATGTCCACCTGCGCCATGATCCAGCCGCCGAAGATGTCGCCGTTGCCGTTGGCGTCCGCCGGCATCGGCATCATGCGCAGCACGAGTTCGCGCTGGTGCGAGCCGGGTTCACCGCCGTGGACCGGCGGCGGGCTGGAAAAACGCGGGGCGTTCGCTTCGTTCACACTCATGGCTGGTACCTTGACGTTGGTTGCAGGGGCCATTCTTTCACCAAGCCCTCCCCCAAGCCTGTCACCCGACCCGAACCTGCCCACGATGCGCCGCCCTTCCTCCTCTGAACCCGCCCCGGCCGACCCGCCCGGCACGCCCCGCAGCGACTGGACCACGCTGCAACGCCTCGGTCCCTACCTGTGGGAATACCGCGTCCGCATGGTGCTGGCCCTCGTGTTCCTGGTCGCGGCCAAGGCGGCCAACGTCGGCGTGCCGGTGCTGCTGAAGACGCTGGTGGACGAGCTGGCGATCCCGATCGGTGACCCGCGGGCGCTGATCGTCGTGCCGCTGGGCTTGCTGCTCGCCTACGCGGGGCTGCGCTTCTCGACGACGCTGTTCACCGAGCTGCGCGAACTCGTCTTCGCCAAGGCCACCCACGGCGCCACCCGCCGCATCGCGCTGGAAACCTTCCGCCACCTGCACGCCTTGAGCCTGCGCTTCCACCTGGAGCGCCAGACCGGCGGCATGACCCGCGACATCGAGCGCGGCACGCGGGCGCTGCAGTCGCTGGTGAGCTACTCGCTCTACACGATCGTGCCGACGCTGGTGGAACTCGGGCTGGTGCTGACGCTGCTGGGGTCGCGCTTCGACATGGGCTTCGTGTGGATCACGCTGGTCGCGCTCGTCCTCTACGGCACGCTGACGATCAGCATCACCGAGTGGCGCACGCAGTTCCGCCGCGAGATGAACGAGCTGGATTCGAAGGCCCACAGCCGCGCCATCGACGCACTGCTGAACTACGAAACGGTCAAGTACTTCAACAACGAGGACTTCGAGTCGCGCCGCTACGACGAGGGCCTGGACGCCTACCGCCGCGCCCAGATCAAGTCGCAGGGCACGCTGTCGCTGCTCAACGCCGGCCAGCAGCTCGTCATCGCCACCAGCCTCGTGGCGATGCTCTGGCGGGCCACGGGCGGCGTGGTGGACCACCGGCTGACGCTGGGCGACCTGGTGATGGTGAACGCGCTGCTGATCCAGCTCTACATCCCGCTGAACTTCCTCGGCGTGCTCTACCGCGAGATCAAGCAGAGCCTGACCGACCTCGACAAGATGTTCCGCCTGATGGAACGTGAACGCGAGATCGCCGACCGGCCCGGTGCGCAAGCTCTGGCGATCGAACACGCCACCGTGCGCTTCGAGTCGGTGAACTTCGCCTACCACGCCGACCGGCCGATCCTGCACGACGTGAGCTTCGAGATTCCGGGCGGCAAGACGGTGGCGGTGGTCGGCCCGTCCGGCTCGGGCAAGAGCACGCTGGCGCGGCTGCTGTACCGCTTCTACGACGTGGACACGACAACCCCCGGCCACAGCGGCGGGCGCATCACGATCGATGGCCAGGACCTGCGCGACGTGACGCAGGACAGCGTGCGCCGTGCCATCGGCATCGTGCCGCAGGACACCGTGCTGTTCAACGACGCGATTGGCTACAACATCGGCTACGGCCGGCCGGGCGCGTCACAGGCCGACATCGAGTCCGCCGCCCGCGCCGCCCACATCCACGACTTCATCAGCGCCCAGCCCAAGGGCTACGGCACGATGGTCGGCGAGCGGGGCTTGAAGCTCTCGGGCGGCGAAAAACAGCGCGTGGCCATCGCCCGCACGCTGCTGAAGAACCCGCCGATCCTGATCTTCGACGAAGCCACCTCGGCGCTGGACTCGGCCAACGAGCGCGCCATCCAGACCGAACTCGCCAGCGCCGCGAAGGGGAAAACCGCGCTGGTCATCGCCCACCGGCTGAGCACCGTGGTGGACGCGCACGCCATCGTCGTGCTGCAGCATGGCCGCATCGCCGAGCAGGGCAGCCACGCCGAGCTGCTGGCACTCGACGGGGTGTACGCCCGCATGTGGCGTCTGCAGCAGAGCGGGCAGGGAGCCGCCAGCAGGGTGTCCCTGATGTCCTGACGGGGCCGGCATCGCTACACTGCCACCGTGGAAACCAAATGGCTTGAAGACTTCGTCAGCCTGGCCGAGACGCGCAGCTTCTCGCGCTCGGCACAGTTGCGGCATGTGACGCAGCCGGCGTTCTCGCGCCGCATCCAGGCGCTCGAAGCCTGGGCGGGCATTGACCTGGTCGACCGATCCTCCTATCCGACAAGGCTCACCTCCGCCGGGCAGACGCTGCTACCGCAGGCGCTGGAAATCCTGGGCTGCCTGCAGGCGGCGCGCAACCTGATGCGCGGCCACCAGACGTCGAGCCAGGACATGATCGAGTTCGCGGTGCCGCATTCGCTGGCCTTCACCTTCTTCCCGCATTGGGTGATGGAGCTGCGCCAGCGCTTCGGGGCGTTCAAGAGCCGCCTCGTCGGCATGAACGTACACGACGCGGTGATGCAGTTGACCGAAGGTTCGTGCGACCTGCTGCTGGCCTACCACCACGCCTCGCAGCCGCTGCAGCTCAACCCCGAACGCTACGAGATGCTCAGCCTCGGCACCGAAACCCTGGCGCCCTACGCGCGGGCCAACGCGGACGGCGACCCGCTGTTCCGCCTGCCCGGCCGGCCGCACGACAAGGTGCCCTACCTCGGCTACGCGACCGGCGCCTACCTTGGCCGCATGGTCGATCTGCTGCTCAAGCAATCGAGCGAGGCGATCTACCTCGACCCGATCTACGAGACCGACATGGCCGAAGGACTCAAGGCGATGGCGCTCGAAGGCCACGGCCTCGCGTTCCTGCCGGCCAGTTCCGTGCGCAAGGAGGTCAGCGCGCGGCGGCTGGTACCGGCCGGGCCGCGGCAGGCGGGCTCGGCCTTCGAGGTGACGATCGAAGTGCGGCTCTACCGCGAGCGGCCCGAAGTATCGCGCCACAACAAACCCGCCGCGCAGGCGCTGTGGGAATTCCTGCGCGTCACCAAGCTGGGCGAGAATCGCGGGCTATGACGCCTGCCACCGCACACACTCTCCAGATCACCCGCCCCGACGACTGGCACCTGCACGTGCGCGACGGCGCGGCGATGGCAGCCGTCGTGCCGCACACCGCGCGCCAGTTCGGCCGCGCGATCATCATGCCCAACCTGCGCCCGCCGGTGACCACGGCCGAACAGGCGGTGGCCTACCGCGAGCGCATCCAGGCCTGCGTGCCACCCGGCGTCGATTTCACGCCCTTGATGACGCTGTACCTGACCGACAACACGCCGCCCGACGAGATCCGCCGCGCCAAGGACGCCGGTGTGGTCGCACTCAAGCTCTACCCGGCCGGGGCCACGACCAACAGCGACGCCGGTGTCACCGACATCCGCAAGACCCACGCCACGCTGGAAATGATGCAGCGCGAGGGCCTGCTGCTGCTGGTCCACGGCGAGGTGACCGATCCGGCCGTGGACATGTTCGACCGCGAGGCCCGCTTCATCGACGAGGTGATGGAGCCTTTGCGTGACGCCTTCCCGGAGTTGAAGGTGGTCTTCGAGCACATCACCACGCGCGATGCCGCCCAGTACGTCGCCGAAGCCGGCCCGCACACCGCCGCCACCATCACCGCGCACCACCTGCTCTACAACCGCAACGCCCTCTTCACCGGTGGCCTGCGCTCGCACTACTACTGCCTGCCGGTGCTCAAGCGCGAGGAACACCGCCGCGCACTGGTCGCCTCGGCCACCTCAGGCAACCGCAAGTTCTTCCTCGGCACCGACAGTGCGCCCCACGCCGCCCACCTGAAGGAGCACGCCGCCGCCTGCGCCGGCTGCTACACGGCGCTGTCGGCGATCGAGCTGTACGCCGAGGCTTTCGAGCGCGCGGGCCACATCGACCGCCTCGAAGGCTTTGCCAGCCACCATGGCCCGGACTTCTACGGCCTGCCGCGCAACACCGGCACGGTCACGCTGCGCCGCGAACCGTGGACGCTGCCCGAGTCGCTGCCCTATGGCGAGGCGGAACTCAAGCCGCTGTGTGGCTCAGAGACGCTGAACTGGCGCCTCGTCGCCTGACCACACGGACGCAGCCGGGGAGGCGGGCGCCAGATGCCCCGCCAGCACGGCGATCACCCCGGCCAGCAGCACCAGCACGCCCAGCGCCACCTGCAGCGAGGTGGCCTGGGCCAGCCAGCCGATCACGGGCGGGCCGATCAGGAACCCGCTGTAGCCCAGCGTCGCCATCGCAGCGATGCCCTGCCCCGCGCCACGCCGCGAACGCTGCGCCGCCGCGCTGAACACCAGCGGCGCCACGGTGCCGATGGCCAGTCCGGTCAGCGCGAACGCCGGCAGCGTCACCGCCAGGCGGCCGCTGACCAGTGCCGCCACCAGCGCGACCACCGCCAGCGCATTCAATGTGCGCAGCATCGGGACAGCACCCCAGCGCAACACCAGCCGGTCCCCGGCGAAGCGCATGCCCATCATGGCCATCGCGAACACGCTGTAGCCCAGTGCAGCCTCCGCCTGCGTGGTGCCAAGTGCGCCGTTGAGGTAAACGGCGCTCCAGTCGGCCATCGCACCTTCGATCAGGAAGGCGGCAAAGATGATCGCACCCAGTCCCGCCAACGCCGCTTCGGGTTTGGCCCAGCGCGGGGCCTCCTCTTCGGCAGTGTGGACCTCGCCCGCGTGGCCAGCCAGCCAAGCCCGTGCCAGCAGCACCGCACCCATCGCGGCCAGACCAATGCCCGCCAGATGCCAGCCCGGCGCAATGCCGCGGTGCGCCAGCAGACCGCCCAGCAGCGCCCCGGCCAATCCACCCGCACTCCACAAGCCGTGCAGCGACGACATGATCGGCCGCCCTACCCGCTGCTCCACCTCGACCGCCAGCGCGTTCATGGCCACGTCCATCGCCCCGTTGGCGGCGCCGAACAGCGCCAGCGCCAGGCCCAGCGTCCAGCCGTTCGGCGCCAGCGTCGGCAGCGCCAGCAGCGCCCCGTAGGCCAGCGACACGAACAGCGTCACCCGACGTGCGCCCCAGCGCTGCACGCCGTGGCCAGTCGGTCCGAAGGCGACCAGCCCTCCCACGGCCATGCACAGCAGCGCCGAGCCAAGCTCGCCCTCGCTCAGTCCCAGCGGCGCCCGCACCGCCGGGATGCGTGACACCCAGCTGGCGAAACCCATGCCATTGGCGATGAACAGCAGGGCCACGGCCACACGGGCCCGCACAACGTCGGGTGGGGTGACAGCGGATAGATTTGCGGTGGACTGCATGAATGGAACCGGTTTCATCGCCAGAAAAGCGCATTGTCCGGACGAACACCCCCTTGATGCACTGGTGAACAACCCTCAGATACGCTGGCAATCCGTCACCTACCCCCGACGGTCACCAAGGATCCGCGCCATGAAACGCATCTTCCTGTTCCTGCTCACCAACCTGGCCGTGATGCTGGTGCTGGGCATCGCCTCCAGCGTGCTCGGCATCAACCGCTACCTCGACGCCCAGGGCTTGCACCTCGGCACGCTGCTGGTGTTCTCGCTGTTCATGGGCTTCACCGGCGCGGTCATTTCGCTGCTGATCAGCAAGCCCATGGCCAAGTGGAGCACCGGCGCGCAGGTCATCAACGGCTCGGGCGACCCGATGCACCGCTGGCTGGTCACCACCGTCGCGCGCTTCGCCGACAAGGCCGGCATCGACATGCCCGAGGTCGCCATCTACGACGGTGAACCGAACGCCTTCGCCACCGGCGCATTCCGCAACTCGGCGCTGGTGGCGGTGTCCACCGGCCTGCTCAACAGCATGGGCCGCGAGGAGGTCGAGGCCGTCGTCGGCCATGAAATCGCCCACGTCGCCAACGGCGACATGGTGACGATGACGCTCATTCAAGGTGTTCTGAACACGTTTGTCGTCTTCATCTCGCGCGTGGTCGGCTACGTCGTCGACCGGGTGATCCTGAAGAACAACAGGGACGCCCCGGGCATCGGCTACTTGGCGACCACGGTGGTGATGGACCTGCTGCTGGGCCTGGTCGCGTCGATGATCGTGGCCTGGTTCTCGCGCCAGCGCGAGTTCCGCGCCGACGCGGGTGCGGCGCAACTGATGGGCGACCGCCGCCCGATGGTGCAGGCACTGGCCCGCCTGGGCGGGCTGGAGCCGGGCGATCTGCCCAAGACGATGGCAGCGATGGGCATCTCGGGCCGCCCGAACGGGCTGATGGCGCTGTTCTCCAGCCACCCGCCGATCGAGGACCGCATTCGCGCACTCCAGAACGCCCAATGATCCACAGGACACACCAACCATGAAATCCCTAGGCCGACGGGCTGAAGGCGAACGCCTCGAACGCATGCAAGCCTCGCCGCGCTGGCGCGATGGCAGCTTCCGCAACCAGCACCCGATCCTGCCGGGCCTGCGCGATCCGTCGGCGTCGATGCCGACGGTGCGCGAGTTCCTCTGCGGCGGCGAGCGGCGCACGCCGGGGCGGTCACTGCCGTCGGTCGATCCGCATGCCGTGTGGGCGCGCCGCCCGGACTCCGGCCTGCGCGCCACCTGGCTCGGACACTCGACGGTGCTGATCGAGATCGACGGCTGGCGCGTGCTGACCGATCCGGTGTGGGGCGCGCGGGCCTCGCCGTCCACGCTGCTGGGGCCGAAGCGCTTCCAGCCGGTGCCGGTGGCGCTGAAGGCGATGCCGGCGGTGGACTGCGTGGTGATCTCGCACGACCACTACGACCACCTCGACTACCCGACGATCCGCGCGCTGGCCCGCAGCGATGTGCCCTTCGTGACCTCGCTTGGCGTGGGCGCGCACCTGCAGGCCTGGGGCATCGCGCCAGCGCGCATCACGGAGCTGGACTGGTGGCAGACGCACACTGTCCCCGGCACCGGGCTGACCGTCACGGCCGCACCGTCGCAGCACTTCTCCGGCCGCGGCCTGAAGGACCGCAACGCGACGCTGTGGTCCTCGATGGTGGTGCGCGGCACCCGCCATGCCGCCTTCTTCAGCGGCGACACGGGGCTGACCACCGAGTACGAGACGATCCGGCAGCGGCTGGGTCCGTTCGACCTGGTCATGCTGGAAGTCGGCGCCTTCCACCCGGCGTGGGGCGACATCCACCTCGGGCCGGCCAACGCGCTGAAGGCGCATGCGCTGCTGGGCGGCGGGGCGTTCCTGCCGGTGCACTGGGGCACGTTCAGCCTCTCGACCCACGATTGGGACGAGCCGGTGGAGACCCTGCTGCAGCTCGCGCCCGCCCATGGCGCGCGGCTGGTGATGCCGCGGCTGGGCGAGCCGGTG
>JBEANV010000462.1:0-4765 GCA_041165285.1 Pseudomonadota bacterium
GCCACCAAGGGCGCCGAGAACCGCAAGACCGTGATCGTCACGCCGGTCTGATCGACCCGCGACGACCTGCGGCGCGCCTTGGCGTGTGCGCATGAAGCCCCGGCGTGCCGGGGCTTTTTTGCTTTGAAATTCGTTGAAACCACGGCGGTGATGCGCCTGGACGCTGGAGTACAAGCATGAAATTTGTCGATGAAGTCACCATCGATGTGGCCGCCGGCAACGGCGGCTCCGGCTGCGCCAGCTTCCGGCGCGAGAAGTTCATTCCGTTCGGCGGTCCCGACGGCGGCAATGGGGGCCGCGGCGGCCACGTTTTTGTCGTGGGCGACCGCAATCTGAATACGCTGATCGATTTCCGCTACATCCGCCGCTACGAGGCCCGCAACGGCGAAGCTGGTCGCGGCTCGGACCAGTTCGGCGCGGCCGGTGCGGACGTGGTCTTGCGCGTGCCAGTTGGCACCATCATCCGCGATGGCGAGACAGAAGAGGTCATCGCCGAGCTGCTCACGCACGGCGAGCAGATCATTCTGGCCAAGGGCGGCGATGGCGGTTTCGGCAACCTGCACTACAAGACCAGCACCAACCGTGCGCCGCGCCAGAAAACCGTCGGTTGGCCGGGTGAGATCAAGAACCTGAAACTGGAGCTGCGTGTGCTGGCCGATGTCGGCCTCCTCGGCATGCCCAACGCGGGCAAATCGACGCTGATCACCGCCATCTCGAATGCGCGCCCCAAGATCGCCGACTACCCGTTCACGACGCTGCACCCCAACCTCGGCGTGGTGCGGGTCGGTCCGAGCCAGAGCTTCGTGGTCGCCGATGTGCCGGGCCTGATCGAGGGTGCGTCCGAAGGCGCAGGACTCGGCCATCTGTTTCTTCGCCACCTGCAGCGCACGCGTGTGTTGCTGCACATGGTGGATGCGGTGCCATTCGATGAGGGCGTCGATCCGGTCGCGCAGATCCGGGCCATCGCCAAGGAGCTGAAGAAGTACGACAAGGCGCTGTACGACAAGCCGCGTTGGCTGGTGCTCAACAAGCTTGACATGCTCCCCGATCCCGAAGAACGCAAGGCACGGGTCAAGGACATCGTGCGCCGCCTGCGCTGGAAGGCGCCGGTGTTCGAGATTTCGGCGTTGACCCGCGAGGGCTGCGAGCCGCTGATCCGGGCGATCTACGCCCATGTGGCGCCACTCAATGCCCCCCCGATCGAGGTGCCGGATACACGCTTTGTCGAGGTGGACAACGAATCTCGCCCGCCGGATCCGGCCGATCCGCGTTTCCGCTGAGAACGCGTCGAGTTCGTCTTTTTTCGTGAGGTCGCCATGAGTGAGGTTCTGCTGAACGCCCGTCGCATCGTCGTCAAGGTCGGCTCCAGCCTGGTCACCAACGAGGGCCGCGGCCTGGACGCCGAGGCGATCAACGCCTGGTGCGTGCAGCTCGCCGCGCTGGTGCGGCAGGGGCGCGAGGTGGTGATGGTGTCGTCGGGGGCCATCGCCGAAGGCATGAAGCGCCTGGGCTGGGCAACACGGCCGAAAGAGCTGCACGAATTGCAGGCCGCCGCGGCTGTCGGTCAGATGGGACTGGCGCAAGTCTACGAAACTGCCTTGCGCGAACAGGGGCTCGGCAGCGCCCAGGTGCTGCTCACGCACGCCGATCTGGCGGACCGCGAGCGCTACCTGAATGCCCGCTCGACGCTGCTGACGCTGCTCGGGCTGGGTGTGGTGCCCGTGATCAATGAAAACGACACCGTCGTCACCGACGAGATCAAGGTCGGCGACAACGACACGCTGGGCGCGCTGGTGGCCAACCTGGTCGATGCCGATGCGCTCGTCATCCTCACCGACCAGAAGGGCCTGTACTCTGCCGATCCGCGCAAGGATCCCGAGGCGAAGTTCATCCACGAAGCGGTGGCGGGTACGCCGGAGCTGGAGCAGATGGCCGGTGGTGCAGGTTCCAGCATCGGCAAGGGCGGGATGATCACCAAGATCCTGGCGGCGAAACGGGCGGCGGGCAGTGGCGCGTCCACCGTGATCGCCTGGGGCCGCGAGCCGGATGCGCTGCTGCGGCTGGTGTCGGGCGAGTCCATCGGCACGTTGCTCGTGGCGACGACGCCGAAGGTGGCGGCGCGCAAGCAGTGGATGGCGGACCACCTGCAGCTCAGGGGCGCGGTGGTGGTGGATGACGGTGCGGCGCTCAAGCTGCGCGACGAGGGCAAGAGCCTGCTGCCGATCGGTGTGGTCGAGGTGCAGGGGGATTTCTCCCGTGGCGACGTGATCGCGGTGCGCACGCAATCCGGGATCGAGATCGCCCGGGGTCTGGCGAACTACGCCTGCAGCGAAACGCGGCTCATCGCGCGCAAGCCGTCGTCGCAGATCGAGGGCTTGCTGGGCTATGCCAACGAGTCCGAGTTGATCCACCGGGACAATCTGGTCCTCGTGTGAATTCTGAAAAAAACGCCCCCCGGGATCAAGGTGTCGGGGGGTGGATTGTGCAGATTGGTTCCTTTGGGTACCCGTGATGCGGGGTGGTCATTTGCGCCGCGCTGCCTAGACTTGGGGCTGAACTGTCCGGACGTGCTGCCACCGTGTGTGGTGCCGGGATCGGCGGTCCGCACCAATACACGGAGAGATCAATCATGGGCATTCCTTCATTTCGTCTTGCTTCCATCGCCGCTGGCGTTGCACTGACTCTGCTGGCCGGCACCAGCCAGGCGCAGGTCACCGGGCTGGATGACTCGCCGTTCAACCTGGCGCTGGGCGTCGAGTGGTTCACTGGCGGCACCGCTGCTTCGATCGGCACGTTGGCTGGTAATACGTTCGCGGCCTTGGACAACACTGAGTACATCTATCAGAGCTTCACGGTGAATAATCCGGGCGCGTGGTACACAGTAAGTTTTGATGCTTACGGTACGGGTCTGGCCGAGTTGTTCAATTCGACGAATACGGGGGCTGTCAACTACTCTTCGTTGCAGGCTTCCGCTAGCCCCGCCCCTGGTGCATGGGGTACCCCGCCCACGCCAGGATGGCAGCAGGTATCGTTCTCTTTTGCTGCCACTCCGCTGCAGTTGTCCGACTTGACCGTGTCCTATCACCTCTACTTCTCTGGCAATGGCTCCCAGGGTCTGCTGGTCGACAATGTCACGGTGGCTGCCGCTGTGCCGGAACCCGAGTCCTACGCGATGATGCTCGCCGGTCTCGGCGCGCTGGGCTTCATGGCCCGTCGCCGCAAGCAGTCGCAAGCCTGAGCTTGATCGACCCGGTGGCTTCGGTCACCACATAAAAAAAGCGCCTCGATCGAGGCGCTTTTTTTATGTGGATGCTGGTTCAGCCCAGCACGGGCGCCAGCGCCCTGCGTGCATCGGCATCGCTCAGTGCCTGCCGCGCCGCGAAGTCTGCCAATTGGTCTTCACCGATCTTGCCGACGTTGAAATACGCCGACGCCGGGTGCCCCAGATAGAAGCCGCTGACGCTCGCCGCCGGGGTCATCGCCATGCTGTCGGTCAGCGTCATGCCGATGTCGGGCGCGTCCAGCACCTCGAACATGGCCCGCTTGACCAGGTGGTCCGGGCAGGCCGGATAGCCCGGTGCCGGGCGGATGCCACGGTACTGCTCGGCGATCAAGGCTTCGTTGCTCAGCGCCTCGTCCGCCGCATAGCCCCACAACTCGGTGCGCACGCGCTGGTGCAGCCGCTCGGCAAACGCCTCGGCCAGCCGGTCCGCCAGCGCCTTGAACATGATGGCGCTGTAGTCGTCGAGGTCGTCGATGAACTGGCGCTCCTTCTTCTCGATGCCCAGCCCGGCGGTCACGGCGAACAGGCCGATGTAATCCGATTTTGTCCCCTTTGGCGCGATGAAGTCGGCCAGCGAGCGGTTCGGCCGGCGCACGCCGTCGATCACCGGCCGCTCCGACTGCATCCGCAGCGGCTGCCAGCGCAGCACGACGGTTTCGCGTGACTCGTCGCTGTAGACCTCGACCGTGTCGTCGCCCACCGTGTTGGCGGGCAGCAGGCTGATGACGCCGTTCGCCTGCAACCAGCGGCCTTCGATGGCGCGTTGCAGCAATCGCTTGCCATCGCTGAACACGCGCACCGCCTCGCTGCCGACGATCTCGTCCTTCAGGATCTCCGGAAACTTGCCCGCCAGATCCCAGGTCTGGAAAAACGGCGCCCAGTCGATGCACTGCGCCAGTTCCGCGAGGTCGTAATTGCGGAAGACGCGCCGCCCGATGAACTTCGGCTTCGGCGGCGTGTAGCTGGCCCAGTCGAGCGGCGTCTTGTTAGCCTTTGCGGTCGCCAGCGGCACCATTGGCGTGGCCTTCTTGTTCGCGTGCTGGGTGCGGACGCGGTCGTAGTCGGCGTTGAGTTCGTCGATGAACTTGGCGGCGCGCTCGTCGCTGAGCAGGTCCGAGCACACGCCCACCGAACGCGACGCATCCGGCACGTAGACGACCGGCCCGGTGTAGTGCGGCGCGATCTTCACGGCGGTATGCACCCGCGAGCAGGTCGCGCCGCCGATCAGCAACGGCGTCTGGCGCTCGCGGAAGTAGGCATCGCGCTGCATCTCGGCGGCAACGTGCTGCATCTCCTCCAGACTCGGCGTGATCAACCCGGACAGGCCGATGATGTCCGCGCCTTCCTCGCGTGCTTTCTTCAGGATGTCCTGGCACGGGACCATCACGCCCATGTTGACCACCTCGAAGTTGTTGCACTGCAGGACCACGGTGACGATGTTCTTGCCGATGTCATGCACGTCGCCCTTGACGGTGGCGATGA